>JBBFLK010000035.1 GCA_037479115.1 Anaerohalosphaeraceae bacterium
AGCTCGTCTGGAGGCACGCTTTCATAAAATCATTCCCGCGAAGGCGGGAATCCAGGCCTTTCTCCCCGCAAGTCCGTTTGACATCCTTCTCTGTCCCGAGTATGCTGTGGGGATAGAAAAACCGCAGGGATTTTGAAAAATGGCCGTGATAAAATCCATTCACCGTATCAGGCGAAGCAAACGGGCTTTCCCGGTTTTTACCGCCCGGATTCGGGCTGGTTTTCCCTCACCGGCGGCGGACTATGAAGAAAACAAACTGGACCTGAATCAGTACCTTATTAAAAATCCCCCGGCCACTTTTTTCGTACGGGTTTCGGGCGACTCGATGGAAGGGGCCGGCATCCATGACGGTGATCTTTTGGTGGTGGACCGCTCCCTCGAGCCCCGCTCCGGCAGCGTTGTCATCGCTGTCATCAATGGAGAACTGACGGTTAAGCGGCTTCGAATCAGACGCGGCAAGCCCGTGCTCGAACCGGAAAACAGCAAATACCCTGTCCAGGAAATTAAGAAAGAAACGGAGTTTGAGGTATGGGGTGTGGTAACCAACGTCATTCATCCGTTATAGGTCCGCTCTTTGCGCTGGTGGACTGCAACAACTTTTATGTCTCCTGCGAGAGGGTCTTTAATCCGAAACTGCACCGCAGGCCGGTTGTGGTGCTGTCCAACAACGACGGCTGCGTCGTAGCCCGCAGCGAGGAAGCCAAAGCCCTCGGCATCCCGATGGGAATCCCCTACTTCCGCGTCCGGGAGCTTCTCGAAGACCATCAGGCCGCCGTCCTTTCATCCAATTATACCCTTTATGCCGATATGTCGAACCGCGTGATGCAGACGCTGGCGACGTTTACCCCTTCTTTCGAGATTTATTCGATTGACGAGGCCTTTTTGTCCCTTCAGGGGCTTTCCGGCGACCCGCTGACCATCGGCCGCCGCATCCGCCGCACCGTCCTTCAGTGGACGGGCATTCCTGTTTCCGTCGGAATCGCCCCCACCAAAACCCTGGCCAAAATCGCCAATCACTGGGCCAAAAATCATCCAGACCTCGAAGGCGTTTTCGATATAAGCCGAACGGAATGCCTTCCATCTATTCTGGAGCAAATCGATATAGAAAAGGTCTGGGGCATCGGACGCCGCCTTTCCGAAAAACTCCGGCCTCTGGGCATCCGAACTGCTTGGCATTTAGCACAGGCAAATGCCGGCTGGATTCAGAAACGTTTTTCCGTCAGTGCAGCCCGAACGGTTCTGGAACTGAGAGGCCAGGTGTGTTTCCGGCTGGAAGAATCGCCCGAAGTCAATCAAAATATTATGGTCTCGCGGAGTTTCGGTCAGCCCGTCCGGACGATTGAACATCTGCAGGAAGCGGTCAGCACCTACCTGTCGCGGGCGGCGGAAAAACTGCGGCAGCAGAAACTATGTGCTCAAATCCTGACCGTTTTTGCCCGAAACAGCCCTTTTGGCAGTGCCCCTTTCTGCTGTCCTTCGGCATCCTTTATCTTCGAAACCGCTACGCAGAGCACCCTCGAAATGATGAAAGCCGCTCAAACCCTCCTTCCCCGGGTGTACCGTCCGAATATTGCATTTCACAAAGCCGGCGTTTTGCTGAGCGGATTGGTGCCGGCCGACAAAGTCCAACCCAACCTGTTCGACAATGTGTCTGTCCGCCGACGGGACAATCGGCTGATGCAGGTTCTTGACCGCCTCAATGCCGCCCGAAAACAGGTCTTCTTTGCCTCTGAAGGAATTCGGCAACCCTGGCGAACCAGCTTCCGGTGTAAATCCCCCGCGTTCACAACCCGATGGAGCGACCTGCCCATTGTTTCATAAAACAGACAACTCTTCACTCTGATACCTGATAACTGATGACTGACAACTGATAACTGACCTGCAATTTCCTATTTGCCGACTGTCCACGAAGCCTCAAAAAGTCAAAAAGAAGGCAGAATCTTGCTAAAACCGCCTGTTGGCCGGAAAATGATGTTTTTGCCGACGAATTTCAGAGAAAAAGGCGTAAAACGAATGCACGGATTTGAAGATTTTGAACAGGAATTGTCAGCTCTGGAGGCGGCCAAATTGCGGCGCCGGCTGCGGACAATTGCCGAGATTCACGGAACGACGGTCCGCACAGCCGACCAGCCGCAGCAGAAAGTGTTGTTTTGCAGCAACAATTACCTAAATCTGGCCGAGGACGAACGCATCCGCAAGGCCGCTATCGAGGCGATTCAAGAATACGGCTGGGGGGCAGGAGCATCCCGGCTGATTTGCGGAACCCTCCGTCCACACACGGAGCTGGAGGAGGCATTCGCTGACTGGGTGGGCAAGGAGCGGGCCCTGTTTTTCCCCTCCGGCTGGTCAGCCAACCAGACCATCCTGACAGCCCTGCCGGCCAGGGGGGATTTGGTGCTGATGGACCACCGCTGCCATGCATCGATTGTGGATGCCGTGCGGACAAGCGGAGCTGATTTTCGGACATACCGGGATGAAAGCGACAGCCGGCTGAAACGGTTTTTGGCGGATGCAAAATACCGCCGCAAGTATATTGTGACCGAAAGCGTCTTTTCGATGGACGGAGATTTGGCTCGGCTGGATGTGCTGGCGGAACTGAAGGAACAGTTCGGAGCGGTGCTGATTGTGGATGAGGCACACGGATTGGGCTGTTTCGGCCCGAGCGGTGCCGGACTGGCCGAAGAGATGGGGATTTTGGAGAAAGTCGATATCCTGATTGCCCCGCTGGGCAAGGCGGCCGGATGTGCAGGAGCTCTGGCGGCGGGGCCGGCGGCGGTCATCGACCTGCTGATTAATCGAGGACGGCCCTTGATTTACACCACCGCTGCTCCGGCGGCCTGTGCAGCAGCCAGCCTGACAGCCATTCGAATTATTCAAAACGAGCCCCATCGCCGTCAACGTCTGGCGGAAAACGCCGCCTATCTGCGGACTCAGCTGACGCAAATGGGACTGAACATCGGAAAAACGGCTTCCCAGATTATCCCGGTAATATTAGGCGAAAGTGAAAAAGCGCTCACCTGGGCGAGCCGACTGGAAAATGCAGGGTATTTCGTAATCGCCATCCGCCCGCCTACTGTACCGAAAGGCACGGCCCGCCTTCGACTGAGCATACAATACGCTCACACACAAGAGCAGATGGACGGCCTCTGCCGCATCCTCAAAGGGCCGGCTGAATAATGAGCCGGACAATTTTTAATCTCTGCTTTTCCGCAAAGATCACCGCCACTTCCACAAACCCTTATCATTCCCCGCAACCTCTGTCATTTCCGCGCAGGCGGGAATCCAGGCCTTTTTGGGTTCGACGGAAGCGCCCGTTCCCTTTTCCCCGGGCTTGCGCCCGGGGCTATATCTCTCGCCAACCTCTTTGACACACTCCAGCTTATTCTTCTTCGATCCCGCGACTTGTCCTTCGAAGCTTCAGCGAAGAAGGAAGGCGGGAATCCAGCTTTTTTGACAGATTTTTAACAGTTGCTTTTGGCTTTGGAGGCTTTTTTCTTAGGGGAGGAAGCGGGAGAAACAGCGGGCAGCGGAGACGGCTTCCAGAGCGAATAGGCAATTACACAAATCCCAAACAAAATCAGATAAATCGCCATATTCTGCGAGATGGTGCCGCCCCGATACAACAGCCAGAAACCGCTGTATTCAAACGGATTGTCATCACGGAGGGTTTCGAGAAAGAAACGGGTAAATCCATAGAGGATGAGCATCGCACCGGCCGTTACTCCCGGCCGCGTCCGGCCGAACTTCTTCCAGAGCCCCAAAAGGACGGCTGCCAGCAGAAAACCGTTGGCACTCGAATACAGCTGCGTGGGATGAACCTTCAGACAGCGGTATGGACCTTCGGATACCTGCTTCTGCTGTTCGGATGTAAGCTGCTCAAAAGGTTTCAGATAGGCACTGTGTTTGTTGGCCTCATCAACAGGCAGCCAGGAACCATCCGGGGCGGGAATGCCGAAATAATCGGCAGGCAGGTCCAGATAGGGCTTGTCTCGATGACGGCTGGGGTCGGGATGAACCTGATGAAGATAGGCCAGGGAGCCGTAAGGGAACCGAACCCCCCATGGCAGTTCGGTGCACTTGCCGTAGCAGCAGCCGCTGAAGAAGCACCCTATGCGTCCGAAGCCGATGCCGACCATCAGCCCGATGGCCAGCACATCAAAATACAGACGAATGGGGCGTTTCTGCCTTTTCAGATAGAGCCAAAGAACCAGCAGAGCCGTCAGGACTCCGCCGAGCAGTTCCACCCCGCCCTGCCAAATAGCAAAGACCTCCAGCCAGCGCCCGACAAACAAGTCCCTGTGATGAACAACAAAGAAGACACGGGCCCCAATGACGCCGGCGATGAGGGCATAGACGGCGGCATTGCCGAGGATGTCCGGGTCCTCACCGAGCGGCCGGATGAGCCGACGCATCAGCCACATCGCCGCCAAAAAGCCCAGCACAACCATCACGCCCCAGCTTTTGACGGTTTGATGCAGAAACGGGATTTCAAACAGTTCCGGATGCATCAACTTTTATTTCAGAAGCGAAAAGTTGTTCTGTTCATCACAAAGGATAACACGGGGTTTGTGGGTTTTGATTTCGTCCGGTGTAAAGTAGCCGAAGTTCATCACGATGACAATGTCGCCGGGGCTGAAGAAGCGGGCGGCGGCTCCGAGCACAATCAGCGATTTGCTGCCGGCCGGCGCCGGAACCACATAAGTTTCAACACGGGCCCCGTTGGAAACATTGGCCAGCAGGACTTCTTCATAGGGAAGAATCCCCGCCGCCTTCATCATGTCTTCGTCGATTCCGACGCTGCCGGGATAGTCAATCTTTGTATCGGTTACCCGGGCGCGATGAATCTTGCCTTTTAATGCCTTGATAAGCATCCGCTCTGTTCCTTTCTCACAAAAAAGGGTATTGTACCTCAAGCGGACGGCGTGTGCAAGTCTATCAATAGATTGTCAATAAGACGAGTCGTTCCGACGCGGGCGGCGGCGGCAGCCAGAACGGGCATCCGAATCTCCGTCATCGGCCGGAGGGTCTGCGGGTCCACCAGTTCAAAATATTCAAGAAACACATCGGGCTGGTCAAAAAACGGCCGCACAGCCCGGCGGATTTCATCGGGATTGGTTTGTCCGGACTGGATGAGTTCCCTGCATTTCTGAAGGGCCTGCGAGAGGCAGAGGGCTTTTTTCCGCTCGGCCTTGGACAAATACTGGTTGCGGCTGCTGAGGGCCAGCCCGTCCTTGTCGCGAACGGTGGGACAGACCCGAATCTCAAGCGGAAAGTTGAGGTCCCGAACCATCGTTTGAATGACGACGGCCTGCTGAGCGTCCTTTTGACCGAAATAAGCCACGTCGGGCTGAATGATATTGAAGAGTTTTGCACAAACAGTGGCCACGCCGCGAAAGTGTCCCGGACGATGGGCCCCGCAGAGTCCTTCGGTTACTTTTTCGACGTTCACCCAGGCCAGCTGTTCCCGCGGATACATCTCTTCGGCCGACGGAGCAAAAACCCAATGAGCGCCGAGCTTTTCACAATAACGGACGTCGGCATCAAGAGTCCGCGGATAGCGGGCCAGGTCCTCATTCGGGCCGAACTGAGTGGGATTAACAAAGATGCTCACAATCACCGTATCACATTCAGATACAGCCCGTTGAATCAGGGAGCCGTGACCTTCATGGAGGGCCCCCATTGTCGGAACCAGTCCGATCCATTTGGCGGCGAAGCGTGCCGCCCTGACTTTTTGCCGCATTTCAGATATGGTCGTTATGACTTCCATGGTTTTTCTCCGGCCAGATAATAGGAGATTTCCTTTGCGAGAGGAAAAATTTGTTCCGGATGAACACATTCGGCGGCATTCAGGCGAATCACAGGACAAGCCGTCCAGCGGGCGAGGATGTCTTCGTAGCCGCTCCGCTGGGCCTCCAGAAAAGAGGCGTCAATCCCCTGCTCATAGGGACGATTCCGGCGTCGAATGCGTTCCAGGCAGTTCGAAACCGTATCTTCCAGAAAAATCACCAGAACGGGCGTATGGACCTGGTTGGCGACAGACTCATACACCTGCATATATTGGTTCAGCGCATCGGAATCGAGCCATTGCCGGGCGTAAATGAGGGCCTTGAAAAAAACGTAATCACTGACGGCAATCCCCTGTCGGAGCTTTCCATCTTTGCGGAGCTGAGAGGTGCTGCTGCCCAGAAAAAAGAGTTCCGAATCGAGCGCCAGATGGGACTGGCCGTGATAGACCTTTTCGAGAAACGGATTTTTGTCGTATTCCTCTTTGAGCAGATGGGCAGAAAGAACACCGGCCAGACGCTCCGCCAGCGTGGATTTGCCGACACCGATAAGCCCCCCTATCGAAATCAGCTGAAGCCGCCCCGGGTCCAGAGCAAAATTGCCGCCGTTGAGCCGCTGAGCAAGAACACGAAGCGGACGGTGCAGGCGAGGACACACAAGGTCAGGGTTCAGCTCGAGAAGCCCCTTCAGGACAAAAGAGCGAAGATGCATTTGGGAATGCGGTACAACCAGGTCGGGCTCCTCGAGAACGAGGGTATCGTACAAGAGCAGGTCCAAATCAAGCGTTCGAGGTTCCCACCGGCCGTTTCGCTGCCGGCCGAATCGGTTCTCCGTCTGTCTGAGCAGGTCGAACAGCTGCCGGCAGGAAAGAGTTGTGACGATTTCAGCCGCGGCATTGAGGTATTCAGCCTGTTTCAAATCGCCCAGAGCGGGCCAGCGGGTCAGTGAACTGACCCGCAACGACAAAACCCCGGCCTGCTGCTGCAGATATTGTGCCGCCCGGCGAATGGTTTGTTCGCGCTCGCCCAGATTGCTGCCCAGTCCGACATATGCTTTGACGGCGCCGCTCATATTTGCAGAGAGGCAAAACGGTCCATCGCCTCCTGAACTTTCTGGGGGTGATTGAAGGCACTCAGCCGGAAAAACCCTTCTCCGGCGGCCCCGAAACCGGCTCCCGGTGTGCCCACAATGTGCACTTTTTCCAAAAGCAGATCAAAAAATTCCCATGAGCCCATCCCCTTGGGGGTTTTCAGCCAGACATAAGGAGCATTTTGACCGCCGTAAACGGAATAACCCAGCCGGCGAAGGGAGCGGCACATCAGGTCGGCATTTTTCATATAAATCGAGAGGATTTGCCGGATTTGTCGGCGGCCTTCCGGGGAATACACAGCCTCGGCGCCCCGCTGCGTGATATAACTGACGCCGTTGAATTTTGTGCAGTGACGGCGATTCCAGAGAGGTTTAAGGGCAACCGGTTTGCCGTCGGCTGTATAAGCCGTCAGCTCCTCCGGAACGACGGTAAACGCACAGCGGACACCGGTAAAGCCGGCGGTTTTGGAGAAGCTGCGGGATTCGATGGCAACTTTACGAGCTCCCTCGATTTCATAAATCGAATGCGGAATCGATTCATCCTGAATGAACGCTTCGTACGCGGCGTCAAAGAGAATGACGGCCTTGTGCTCGAGGGCATAATCAACCCATTTTTTCAGCTGTTCCCGCGTGGCCACCGCCCCCGTGGGATTGTTCGGATAGCAGAGATAAATGAGGTCCACCGGTTCTTTGGGCAGGTCCGGAACAAAGTTGTTTTCCGGCGTGCAGGGCATATAAACGATTCCGCCGTAACGGCCGGAGGCATCAGCCGGTCCTGTTCGGCCGGCCATCACATTCGTATCGACATAAACCGGATAAACGGGGTCGGTCACAGCTACTTTGATGTCAAGTCCGAAGATTTCCTGCAGGTTTCCGGTATCGCATTTGGCTCCGTCGCTGATGAAGATTTCGTCCGGTGAAACCTGGGCTCCTCTTGCCTGATAATCGTTTTCCGCAATGGCCTTGCGCAGGAATTCATAGCCCTGTTCAGGGCCGTAGCCGCGGAAGGTCTCCGGACGGGCCATCTCCCGAACGGCCTGTTCCATCGCCGAGCAGACGGCCGGCGGAAGCGGCTCGGTTACGTCGCCGATGCCGAGTTTGATAATCGATGCGTTCGGATGCGTCTTGGCAAAAGCCGCCACACGTCGGGCGATTTCGGGAAACAAATACCCGGCCTTGAGTTTGAGAAAATGTTCATTGACTCGAATCATAGGTGCCTCAAATCATTTTTAAAAATGCTCACGAATATACCGGACGGCATTGGTAAAAATCATCATTCCGTCCGTCGGTTCCTGTTCATTGATTTTCAATCGCGTCCAGTGCGGATGCTGCGTCCAGCGAACAAACCGCTCCGGATGGGGCATCAGGCCGAGGATGCGTCCGGTGGAATCCGTCAAAGCGGCGATGTCATCGACTGACCCGTTCGGATTGACGGGGAACGGCCCCGGCTTGCCGGAGGCATCCACATAGCGAAAGGCGGCATAGCCGCCCTGGCGGACCTGCTCGAGAGCCGCAGCGTCTTTGGCAGCCAGTTTGCCTTCGCCGTGAGCAATCGGCAGGTAGATTCGCCGGCCCGGGTCCAGAAAAACGCAGCGGTCGGTGCCGGGCTGCAGATAAACCCAGCGGTCTTCAAACCGCCCGCTGTCATTGTCCGTGAGGGTAAACGAGGTCTGTCCGCCGCCGTTAAAGCCCGGCAGAAGACCGGTCTTAATCAGCACCTGAAAACCGTTGCAGATTCCGAGAATCAGCTTGCCTTTTTCCAGAAAAGTCATCATCGCATCCTGCAGATGATGAAGAATCTGATTGGCCAGGATTTTTCCGGCGGCGACATCGTCCCCGTAGCTGAATCCGCCCGGCAAAACCAGAATCTGAAATCCGTCGAGCAGGGCCGGATTTTCCTTGAGCCGGTTGATGTGAACCCGCTGAACGGCGGCACCGGCCAGTTCCAGCGCATGCTGGGTTTCCAAATCACAATTGATTCCGGCGGCTCGAAGCACAACAGCGTGAACAGTCGTCATACTCTATGCAATCCTCACAAAAAATTTCACCCGAGGGAAAGGGGATTCTTCCAGGCCGATTTGAGCGTATCCAGGTCGGCATCAATCACAAGCCGCTGATGAGCATCGCGAATCTGCAGCCGCGGCTGTTCCACCACCTCGCCGATTTGCCCAAAGGGCAGATTCAGCATCCGTTTGGCAAAGGCATGATAACAGGCAGGCGTCACTTCCACCAGGTACCGCGAATTGGATTCGCTGAAGAGCTGCTCAGCGGCCGTCCGGCAGTCCGGGGAAACCGGCAGCCCGCGCAAATCCGCCTGAATGCCCAGCCCGCCGGCAAACGCCATCTCCGCCAGAGCCGCCGCCAGTCCGCCTTCCGAACAGTCGTGGCAGCTGCGCACCAGACCGTCGGCAATCGCCTCGGAAAGCCGCTGGGCGATTTGCGGGGCCAGATTCAGGTCAACCGTCGGCACCGTCCCGCCGGTTTGACCATACAGACGGCTCAGATGAGAACCGCCCATCTCTTTGCGGGTCAACCCCACAATAAAGAGAAAGTTGCCGGGCTCCTTCAGGTCCATCGTGACGCATTTGCGAATATCCTCCACAATCCCTATAGCACTGATCAGCAGCGTCGGCGGAATGATAATCCGCGTGCCGTCCTCGCAGACAAACTCATTGTTCAGTGAATCTTTGCCGGAAATAAAGGGGGCTCCGAAGGCCTTGGCCCCGTCATAACAGGCCTGAGCGGCCCGCACCAGCGAGCCGAACGTTTGCGGACGGGAACAGTCGCCCCAGCAGAAATTATCCAAAAGGGCAATCCGGTCAAATCGGGCGCCGACGCAAATCAGATTGCGGACGGCCTCATCGATGCCGGAAAGAGCCATCCGATACGGGTCCAAATCGCCGTAGCACGGATTCATCCCGCAGGCAATCGCAATTCCGCGGTTGGAATGATATTTGGGACGAATCACCGCCGCATCCGAAGGGCCGTCGTTGGCAGCCCCCATCAGGGGCTTTATGACGCTGCCGCCCTGCACTTCATGGTCATACTGGCGAATAATCCATTCCTTGCTGGCGACATTATAAGAGGACAAAATCGCCAGCAGGTCTTCGGTGTAGGATTCTTTGGACGGAAACGGAGGTTCCGGCAGGCACGGCGTTCGCCAGACGGCTTTGCGGCTGTATTTGCAGATGCCTTCGTGGAGAAAATCCATCTCGAGCTGGCCGACCTGGACGCCGTTATACCGGAGTGTAAGTTTCTTATCATCGGTAAATCGGCCTATCACGGTGGCCTCGACATCTTCGGCGGCAAAGAGGTTCAGAATCGCTTCCAGATTTTCGGGCTTGACGGCGATAACCATCCGCTCCTGGGCCTCGCTGATCCAGATTTCCGTATAGCTGAGCCCCTGATATTTGAGAGGGACTTTTTCAAGGTTCACCTCCGCTCCCAGCTCGGCTCCCATTTCGCCGACAGCGCTGCTGAGCCCCCCTGCTCCGCAGTCCGTAATGGCTTCATACAACCCCGCATCCCGGGCCTGCAGGAGGGTGTCGAGCATCTTCTTTTCCGTGATGGCGTTTCCAATCTGCACGGCGTGCGAGAAAATCTCCTCGTGCTGATGGGTCATTTCCCCGCTGGAGAAGGTAGCGCCGTGGATGCCGTCGCGTCCAGTGCGTCCGCCGACAACCACAATCAAATGGCCGGTCTGCGGATGTTTGAAGCACTTGTCGCGTGGAATCAGACCGACATTCCCGCAGAAGACCAGCGGATTGGCAATGTATCGATTGTCAAAATAAACCGCCCCGTTGACTGTGGGGATGCCCATACGGTTCCCATAGTCCCGCACCCCGGCAACGACCCCTTTCAGAACCCGCCGGGGATGCAGCACCCCCTTGGGTACCTGGTCATGGGGTGTATTCGGCAGGCCGAAGCAGAAAACATCCGTATTGGCGATGGGTTTGGCTCCAAGGCCGGTGCCCATCGGGTCCCGGATAACACCGCCGATGCCGGTGGCCGCTCCGCCGTACGGGTCCAGGGCGGACGGATGATTATGGGTCTCGACCTTAAAGCAAACCGCCGTATCCTCATCAAATTCAATCACGCCGGCATTGTCCGAAAAAACCGAAATGCACCAGGGTTTGCTCAATTCCTGTGTGGCCTTAAAGACCGTCTCTTTGAGGAGGTTGCTGAAGTGAAATACCTGCCCGTCGCATTCGAACTCCACACTGCTTTTGAGCGTTTTGTGAACGCAGTGTTCGCTCCACGTTTGCGCAAGCGTTTCCAGCTCGATATCCGTCGGCTCCCGTCCGATGCGCCGGTAGTAGTCCTGTATGGTCTGCATTTCGCGAAGATTGAGGAACAAGTCTCGCTGGCGGCTGAGGCGGACAAGCCCTTCGTCATCCAGGTCGCGAATCGGCAGTTCAATCAGCTTGAGTTCATAGGGACGCGTATGAGGGCTGGGGGGTTCGGCCTCTGAGCCGATGACAACCTCTTCGATGCAGTCATTGGCCAGAACACGGCGGATAATCCGGTCGCGGTCTTTTTCGGTCAGCGCTCCGAGCAGAATATACTTGCGGGCCGTTCGAACATGCTCAACCGTCCGGGCCCCCATATCCCGGAGAGCTAATAAGACGGACTCCGCCACCGGGTCGGTTACACCGCTTTTCAGGTGCACTTCCAGAACACTGGCGGGCATCGGTCCGGCCGGCACTGTACTGCGCCCGATTAAAAAGTCCTGACAAACCGGGTCGCAAAGGAGTTCCTGACCGACCCGCCGGGCAAACGCTTCGTCAAAATCGGCTTCAATCAAATACACTTTGGCAAAGATAACTTCCTGAACGGACGAAACCCCGCATTCGCGGATATCGGCCAAAACGGCCTGTCCGTGCACATCGCGAAAACCCGGTTTGCTGGAAACTTCAAAACGCCACAGTTTGACAGTCATGGCCTGCTTACAACTCCGTATGAAGATTAAAAGAGTTCTTTCTGTTTGAGTTTGGCGGCAATCATTTTTTCCCGCTTGGAACGAGCTTTTTCGAGCAGACGTTCGATTTTCCGCTCATCCTGCTGCGAGATGGCCGTCCGAATTTTTTTTAATTCCGCAATCAGCCGGTCAATTCCCTGAATGCAGTTGCGCGGATTGGTCAGGAGAATATCCGTCCAGATATTGGCCGGGCCGGAGGCCACCCGGGAGGTATCCAGAAAGCCCTTGCCGGCAAAAGGCAGGATATCGGCGCTGTTGGCGTTCACGAGAGCCGCCGCGGCAATATGAGGCAGATGGCTGATATGTCCAAAGATGCGGTCATGACGCTGGGGCGTCATAACCAGAACCCGGCAGCCCAGCCGCTCCCAAAACTTCTTTAACAGGCGCAGAGCCGACAGCCGGGTGGAGGGAGTTTTCGTGAGAATACAGTTGGCCCCGGCCAGCAAGTCATCCCGGGCAAAATCCACCCCTCTTTTTTCGGAGCCGGCAATAGGATGCGAACCTACATACGCAATGTTGGAATCAAAAATCTCCCTCGCCCATCGGTGAGCCATCAGCTTGGTTGAACCGACATCGGTAATGACGCAGGAAGGTTTTACAAAAGGACGAATCTGCCCAAACAATACCGGAAATGTCCTTATTGGTGTAGCAAAGATAACTACATCTGCATCCCGAACACATTCCTCGAGCGAGTCGGCAATTTCTCCGGCGACCTGGAGCCGACGGGCCTTTTGACGGGTCTGTTTGCGGTGGCTGAACCCGCAGACCCGAACCGAAGGGAAAGCCCGCATAGCCGCTAAGCTGATGCTGGCTCCCAACAGACCCATTCCGACAATGCTGATTTTCTTTAAATCTTTCATTGAAAATTACTTACAGCAAAAAACAGAGAATTGTAATGTTTTAAGAAAGTACCGCCGGGGCTTCCGAAAGTCAATTTTTTTCTTTCTTTTGGACCAAGAAATTGGTATGATAACCACCCAGATTTCAGGACAAGAAAAAGCGAAAATCATGGTTCTGAATCATCGAAAGATGTTCAGAGTTTTTTTATTTATAGGAAATCTCTAAACGATGAGCAGTGCAAACAGCAGCCAGCCGGTTCCCTATCTTCCTTTTGAGGAAGAGGTAGCCAAGATTGACCAGCAGATAGCCCAGTTGGAAAGCGAAGATTCCCTTCAGGGCAAGCATGCCATAAAAATCCGCCAGCTTCAGGTCCAGCAAACGGAGCTGCTGCAGAAGATTTACAGCAATTTAACGCCCTGGCAGACGGTTCAGGTAGCCCGTCACCCGCGCCGGCCGCTTTTAGGGGATTATCTGAGCATGATGTTCAAGGATGTTCGGACCCTGCACGGGGACCGCTGCTTTGGGGATGACAAGGCGATTGTTACGGCGCTGGGGCAAATCGGCCGGCACAAGGTGATGATTGTCGGGCAGAACAAAGGACGGGAAATCAAGGAAAAAATCGCCTGCAATTTCGGCTGTCCAAACCCGGAAGGCTACCGCAAAGCACTGCGGAAGATGAAGTTTGCCGAAAAATTCGGGCTGCCGATTGTAACCCTGATTGACACCCCCGGGGCCTATCCGGGAGTAGGAGCCGAAGAACGGGGCCAGGCCCAGGCCATCGCTGTCAATCTGATGGAAATGTCGCGCCTGCGGGTCCCGATTGTTTGTGTGGTCATTGGGGAAGGCGGCTCAGGCGGCGCTTTGGGAATCGGAGTCGGCGACCGACTGGCCATGCTCGAATATGCTTATTACTCGGTGATTTCACCGGAGGGCTGTGCGGCGATTCTCTGGCACGACGGCACCCAGGCGCCGCAGGCAGCCGAATCGCTGAAACTCACGGCGAAAGAACTGATTAAACTGGGGGTAATCGATGCAGTTATTCCGGAACCTCTGGGCGGTGCGCATCGAAATCTGCACGACACGCTTTACAACGTCGAACAATATCTTGTGCGGACACTCAATCAGTTAAAACGCAAAAGCATCGATGAACTGCTCGAAGCCCGCTACCGGAAACTTCGTTCCATCGGCGAACACTGTCTGAACGCCCAGGAGCTCAAACCTCACATTCCGGAGCGGTTGTCGGCCAAGGCTCAACTCGAAAAGGCCGCACGAGAAGCTGACGAAGTCAAGGTTGAAATCCAGCAATAACGGACCGTTCCGCTCTTGAAAAACGGCGGCAATTTTGGTCTAATCTTAATCAGATACGGCTGTTTGGGATTCGAGGAGAGGTCCAATGACAAGCCGCCGAAAACGGAGGGGACAAACCAAGTATCCGCATATGTGCGGATTCTCCATATGGCTATTTGGGCTGCTCCAAATGAATGCTTTCCCCGCCGCGCTGACCTCCTTTTCCCAGAACGCCGACACGCTCGAACAATACAAAAAATACGAAGCCGTCTTCACTCTCGACACATCCTACAACAATCCATTTGATACAGATATTGTGGAAATCTGGGCGGAGATGACCTGTCCGGATTCAACCTCACTGTATGTGCCCGCTTTTTATTACCGTTCCTATCAAGTGAGCGGTTCGAACCCGGAAACCTACTCCAATCCGGGACCGGAACAGTGGCGATTCCGTTTCTCCCCCACGCAGGTCGGGCCTTATACGTATTCGCTTTATCTGAAGGACACATCGGGGACTCAAACGCTTTATACCGGCGGACATTTTGTGTGTATTCCGGGGCAAGAGAAAGGATTTATCCGGATTCATTCCGACGGTCGGACCTTTCGATATGACAACGGTCAGCCGCGCATTCATATCGGGCGAAATGTCGCCTGGACCGGCAGCGGCTGGGCGGGTCTGGCCGGCTTTCGGCACTATTTCGAACAAATGAACCTCGTCGGCGAAAACTGGGCGCGCATCTGGATGTGCCCGTGGAGCGGAGACGGCGGACTGATTCTCGAATGGCGGGGACATCCCTACTTTGAGGGTGTGGGGCGGCTGAGCATGCAGACGGCGCAGCGGCTGGACAGCATCATCGAGGCCGCCGAGCAAAACGGCATCGCCGTTCAGCTGACCCTGCAGTATCACGGGGCCTTCAGCACGCGCGTAAATCCAAACTGGAACGAAAACCCCTATAACCAGCTCTATGCATCCGAAGGCGGATTTTTATCCGCTCCGGAAGAGTTTTTTACAAATCCGGAGGCCATCCGTCTGACCCGAAATAAATATCGATATATTGTCGCCCGCTGGGGATACTCGCCGGCGATTTTTGCGTGGGAATTGTGGAATGAGGTCCAGTACACCGGCTCGGAGGCACGAAACTGGTGGACGGCTGCGTATCGCGAAGAAGTTCGGCAATGGCATCAGCAGATGGCCGCCTATATCAAAAGCATTGACCCGCATCGGCATCCGGTAACTACGAGTGATTACTATCAGCTGTCGTCATCACTGTACGAGTTAAATGAGATTGATATTGTGCAGGAGCACTTTTACGAAAGCCCCACAATTGACACGGCCAGGAAAATGCTTCCGGCTCTTTGGGAACGTTTTCATAAGCCGGTACTGGTCGGGGAGTTCGGTAATATTTCCGAGAATATGGACGAGGACCGGCTGCTGATTCGCAACGGCATCTGGGCGGGTTTCTTTCTGGGACAAAGCGCTCACCCCTGGTGGTGGGACCGGATTGACCCTTACGGCTGGAGCGAGGATTTTCTTCCATTGAGTCTTTTCGCCCAAGGGGAGGATTTGGCCGCATTTGCCCCCCTGCCTCGGGCCGTCGGAGGCAACGAAATCATCGTCGCCGAACCACTGATGGACGGTTTCGAGGATGTGCCGATCGAGGGACTGCATTGCCATCAGAGGGATGATAGTTTTACAGGACAGGCGTTTTTGTCCGTCTATCTGCATGCACCGTGGAGCAATAAAAAATCCAATCCTTATTTTCACGTGAATATGCCGGAGGCAGGACAATTCATCCTCTTTGTTAAAAATGTCTCCGGAGCCGGGGCTTCTATTCAGATGACAATCGACGGAAATACGGTCTATTCACAACCGCAGCCGGCAGGCGGGAGCAATTATCAAATTTCTGTGCCGATTTCAGCCGGACCCCATACCGTTCGAGTGGTTAATTCCGGGCCGGACTGGATTGAAATCCCGCGGTATGAGTTTCGGCCGAATACGGTTTCGTTTGTAAAGACACTGGGGCTGGCCGGACAACAACGGGCCCTGGTCTGGATTTATGACATCGACAGCCAGGAAGGACGAACCGCCCATGGTTGGATTGAGGGCCAGACGCTGACGGTTCGGGGACTGGATGACGGCTGGTACAATCTGGATTATTTCCTCACAAGGGCGCCGGGCGGAGCGGCTTACGGAACATCCGCTTACTCCTCCGGCGGTATCCTTCAGAGCCCCATCCCGATGTTCGAACGAGATGTCGCCGTGAAGATTACGGACGTGATGGATTTGGACAATCTGGCCGCCCTTGCCGGAGAATGGCTTCAAACCGGCGGCAATCTCGCCTGCGACTGGACGGGGGATGGACGCGTCGATGAAAAGGATTTTGCCTGGATGGCCGGACGATGGATGCTTTTGAAGAATTATCAGAATCCCCCGCTGGTGCTTTCGGCCGGTCAAAATCAAACGTTGGTTCTGCAGGGAGGCACAACTCCTGCGGTCCGGATGAACCCGACGGTTCGGGCCTTAGGACCGCTGACGTTTGAATGGACGCTTCAATACACAGGACCGGCCCAGCCGATTCCGCGAATCGAAGACATTTGCTCCAATGCCTTTGAGCCGAATCCTTCGTTTTCTTTTTCCCAAATCGGCGTGTATCGGCTGACACTTACCGTGACGAATGCCCTGAACCAATCGGACAGCGCCGATGTGAGCGTTGAGGTGCTTTCCTATCCGAGGCGGTTTGAAGCGGAGGATGCCGACCTTTCGCAATTGGTCGGCGGCAGCAGCGGGGTTTACAATGACCCAACGGCCGGCGGCGGACGGTATTGCCTGATAGACTGGAGCGGCACACCGCGCATTATCTGGACGGTTCAGGCCCCTGCCGCAGGGATATACAACCTCTATGTTCGTTCACAAGGCGTCTGCTGCTACAGCGGACGAGGGGATTATCTGAAGGTCAACAATGGGCCTAATCAGTTTTTCCAATTCGGCAATACACCGGACGGCCGATGGACCCTTTTCGGACCGATCCCAATTTCCCTGAATGAAGGGACAAATACTATCCAGATTATCCGCAGCTGGGGCGGAATTCGGTATGACTATATTGAACTGCCGGACCTATAAAGCCGAGCATACACCTCTTTTATCTCTTTTTTTGTTTTGTATTGCAAACAGCACTTATGTATAGATATAATCAGAATATGGGAACTGTTAGAACCCTCTATTGGAAAGGAGCGCCGGATGGAGGTCAATCTGATTCTCTTCAAAAAAGACGGCAGTACCCGCACCTTTCATCTGCCCAGCACCGTTACAGTCATCGGCAGGAGAAAAGACTGTGACCTTTGTGTACCGCTGATGTCTGTTTCCCGCCGGCACTGTGAATTGAATCTGGACCAGGGACGGCTGAGCGTACGAGACCTCGGCTCGAAAAACGGCACCTTTCTGAATGGAGTAAAGGTTTCTGAATCGCCGGTCAAGCCGGGGGATGTACTGAAGATTGGGACACTGTATTTCGGGGTTCAGATAGACGGACGGCCTGAAAATATAGAGACGATGCGTCCGGCAGAGGTCCCCCCGGCCGCCCAGCCGCCGCAGAAAAAGACGGTTCCGGCAGAGGACTCGTTTGAAGACATTATCGATGAGATTTCCGATATTGACCTGAACCAGACCCTCGGCGAGAGCAGCATGGGAATAAACCCTTAGTGCGGCTGATTAAAATCCCCCGTCCGCCCTGCTCCACCTGTTTCATCCTGCGCGCCTCCCTGTGTAACTCTGTGCAGTCCACTGTGATTCCCCCGAGTCTTCCGTCATTCCCGCGCAGGCGGGAATCCAGACCGTATCATTTTTATGAAGCTCTTGATTCAAACTGGACAGTGAATCCGATGCGAAAACAAATCGAAAAGACATATCTTTTCCAACTGATTGTGTTTCAGGTTTTCCTAAAAACGGGGTTGTGGTATATTGAACAGGATGGATTATGATTTGAAGAATAAAACACGGGCGGAGTTGACCGAGCTGGTTGTCGGGCTCGGGCAGAAACCGTACTGTGCGGATTATCTTTTTACCTTTCTCCACCAAAAGCACATTTCTAATCTTGACCGGATTACTCCCCTATCGAAATCCTTTCGCAAGCAGTTAGCGGATTCAGGATATCGGATATCCTCGCTAACCCTTCTTGAAAAGCAGACAGACTCGGATGGAACAGCCAAATACCTGTTCGGCCTGCCGGACGGCGGCTCGATAGAAAGCGTGCGGCTGACGGACAAAGGGCGGGTTACGCTGTGCTTATCTACCCAGTCGGGCTGTCGGATGGGGTGTCGATTCTGTGCAACCGGTCGGATTTCTTTTGAACGCAATCTGACCGCAGCGGAGATTGTCGAGCAGGTTTATCAGATTGAGGCCGAATCAGGACCGGCAGATAATCTGGTCTATATGGGGATGGGAGAACCGCTGGACAATGCGGAAGAAACGGCCCGGTCACTGGAGATTCTCCACGATGAAAAGGGGCGGTTTCTCGGGATGCGGCATATCACAGTCTCTACTTGCGGACTGTCTGAACAGATTCGACAGATGACCGAATGGACCGTTCAGCCGCGGCTGGCGATTTCGCTGCATTCGGCGGATGACCTTCTGCGGCAGGAATTGATGCCGATTGCCCGTAAAGAACCGCTCAAACGGCTGATGGAGGCCGTTCGTTATTACCAGAAACAGACCGGCAGGCGGGTAACCTTTGAATATTGTATGCTCAAAGACATCAACGATTCGCACGAAGATGCGACCCTGCTGATTCGCCTGATAGGGAATCTGAAGGCCAATGTAAACCTGATTGAAATGAATCCCTATCCGGGCTGTCCGTATGAAGGCAGCCCTCCGGCCCGAATCAAAGCGTTTGCCGCTCGACTGGAAAAAGCGGGAATCGAGACGGTGATTCGGTTTAAGCGAGGCCGCTCGATTCTGGCAGCCTGCGGACAACTGGGAGCCCAGCGGCTGAAAGAGCTCGACAAGAAAGGAAGCGGCTGACCATGCTGTGGAAAAACGTCCTGGCGGTTTTGCTCAGTTATGGACTGGGCTGCCTGGTGTCGGGGTATTACCTGGTGCGATGGAAAACCGGACAGGATATCCGCACCCTCGGCAGCGGTTCGGCCGGTGCACGAAACGTCGGTCGGCTTTTGGGAAAATGGGGATTTTGGACGGTGCTGGCGGCGGATATCCTGCGGGGAGCGGCGGCAAGTTCGGTTGCCTGGGTTTTGGGTGTTCCAACTCCTGTAAAAACCTTCTGTATCCTAGCCGCCGCCGTGGGACATATCTTCCCGATTCAGCTTGGTTTTCGCGGAGGCAAAGGGCTTGGAGTGTCTTTGGGGGCCCTTTTGGTCTTTGACTGGCGGATTGCAGTAGGAAGTTTTCTGGTATGTGCGGTCTTGTATTTCCTGAGCCGGCGCTATATGCTTAGCGGAATGATTTCGGTGCTCACGGTTCCGGCTTTTTCCGTTCTGCTGGGACTGCCGATAAGCACCACAGGCATTTTGACTGTGTGGGCGGCCCTGATTCTGCTGGCCCATCGGAAGAATCTGATTGCGCTCTATGCAGGCAAAAACAGTTCAGAGGGAGACGGAGCTTATGGAGATGGGGAAAAGCGCGACCGAAACTCTGACCGAAGGATACACCTTTAAGATTGCCACTGAGCCATGGGAGTTTGAACAAATCCTCTCGCTGAATTATGAAACCTTCGTAGAGGAAATCCCGCAGCACCCCGCCAATCCTCATCGAATCCTCCGAGATGCTTTTCATGAGGAAAACACCTACATAATCTGTACAAAAGACCAGCAGGTGCTCGGGATGCTGGCCGTACGGGGAAAGCGTCCCTTTTCGCTGGACAAGAAACTGGAAAATCTGGATGCCTATCTTCCGGAAGGGCTGACGCCCTGCGAAGTCCGTCTGCTGGCTGTGAGGAAGGATGCCCGCCGCAGCCGAATTGTCCGGGGCCTGCTGGCCAAAACAACGGCTTATTGCCTCGAACAAGGATACGATACGGCTTTAATCAGCGGCTATTTGAATCAGGTACCGCTGTATCGGCATTTGGGGTTTGTTCCGTTCGGCCCGATTGTCGGCAGCGGGCAGGCCCGGTTTCAGCCGATGTACCTGACAGTGGAGCACCACACCGCCGCCAAAACTTCTTTTGTGCCGCAAAACGTTGTCCCGGTCAATCTGCTTCCGGGCCCGGTAGAACTGTCCAGGACTGTCCGGGATGCCCTGGCCGCACCGCCTATTTCTCACCGAAGCAGAGAATACATGCAGCTGCATCATCGGACACAGGAGCAGCTTACAAAATTGGTTGGGGCCAAGTTTGTCCAGATTCTGACCGGCTCCGGTACACTGGCCAACGAAGCCATTGCCGCACAGCTGACCCTGCTGGCGGGCAAGGGACTGATTTTGTCCAACGGGGAATTCGGCGAACGGCTTATTCATCAGGCCGGCCGGTTCGCGCTGGATTTTGAAACGCTGCGGCTGCCGTGGGGGAATGCTTTGGAGGAACCTATTCTTCACCAAACAATCGAGCGGATTCCGTCGCTGAGATGGATATGGGCCGTCTGCTGCGAAACCTCTACAGGAATGCTGAATGACCTTACTCTGCTGAAAGGCCTTGCCCGCCGATATGGTCTGCACCTCTGTCTGGACTGCATCAGTGCCGTCGGCAACGTCCCGCTTGACTTGAGTGATGTGTATCTGGCCTCGGCCTGCAGTTCAAAAGGCCTTCGTTCTGCAGCAGGTCTGGCATTGGTCTTTTACAATCATACGCTGACCCCTCCGAGCAGACCGCTGCCGGCTTATTTAGACCTATACACTTACGAGCAGGCCGACGGGGTGCCGTTTACGATTGCCTCCAACTGGGTGAAGGCCTTATCGGCCGCTCTGAATGAATGTGATTATTCATACCGTTATTCACAAATCGCCTCTCTTGACCGGTGGCTTCGGAAAAAATTAGCCGCTTTGGGCCTGTCCACTCTCGTCCCGGAAGAAAAATCTTGCCCAGGAATTCTGACCCTGCCTTTACAGAAACCGCATGACTCCCGAACAATCGGAGACTCCCTGAAAAAGGCAGGGTTCTGGGTCAGTTATGAGAGCGGCTATCTATTAGAGAGAAACTGGATACAGATTTGCCTGATGAGCCCTGTTTCCCAAAGCCGGCTGCGCCCGCTTTTGGATACTCTCAAACAAGTTCTCTAAACTCAAGAGCTCCGATTCCGATACAGGCTCGGATCGACACTGGCTGCCATCGCCTGGACATTCAGGCCGCCGCCTAAGAAATCACTGATTTGCTTAGATTGAGCCAGCGGGTTTTCTATCATCGCTCGATAATCGACAGTAAAGACGGAAAAATGGGGCTGACGGTCAAGCCACTGCCGGCAGCGGGCTAATTCCGACTCAAACAAGAGGGCCATTTGTGCATCTTCTTCAGGGGTGACGGTTTTGCCGGCCCGTAAAAGCATTTTCCGTTGAGAGGCAAGGACTTCCTGCATATCCCGCTGCATAAAAAGAACCCGATACTGATACCCTGCCGGCAGGTCGTAAAGAAGCCGATAGACCATTTTGACGGCCTTGCCGGGGGCCTGCTGAAGCCAGGAAGGGTCTTCCTTGGTCTTTTTGACCGGCTCAAATTCGTAATAGCCGCGGGGATTGTCCTCATCCGGCTTTCGGATATGGTCTGCCAGAATAGGGATTCCCCCTGCCTCCAGTGCCCGCATCATCATGGAGGTGCCGGAACGAGGCAGTCCGGAAACAATTACGATAAAGTCCGATTTCATAAGCAGTTGTCCTCAAAAGCAAGCTTTCTCTTGCGGCCGAAGGCCATCGGGGGTATAGTATAGTCAAAAAGCGCCTGTAGCTCAATTGGATAGAGCATCGGTCTTCGGAACCGAGGGTTGGGGGTTCGAGT
>JBBFLK010000036.1 GCA_037479115.1 Anaerohalosphaeraceae bacterium
CTAATAACCCGTTCATCTGATGGATTGCTGCTCTTGGCAGGCAATTGCATTGAATCTAACAGACCGGTTGTAGGATTGTAATTGTAGGTCGTTATCAGCCCCATCGCATCCGTGACTGTCACTTGACGGCCCAAGGCATCGTATGTATAGGTCGTAATCACATCCTTCACTACATCCACGATATCGGGATTGGCACTATCGATCCCTTTTTGAACGGTCTTTTTCACACTGTTGTCCACATTATATTGAGTCAGTGTGATATTATCACGGACATTGTCAATAGGTCCATCCGGATTGACCTTTTTGCGAATTCGCCACGTACGACCAAGATGATCATACTCATAATTCGTTTCTGCTATGCAGATAGGAACTCCCGTTTCTTTATTATAGACATACTCATTCTCTTTTTCTACATTTCCACCAATATCATAGACATATTCAGTCCAATAATCCTCAGAATTGTCTTCGAGAGGATTTGTGCCGTTTTGATATTCCAAAAGATTGTTATATCCATCGTCATCCAAATTCCCATCCTCACTCACATTGGCAAGGGAGGGAATAAAATAGACCTTCTTGCCCTGGATGGCTGGATCGGTACTTTTTTCACAATACAGCCACCAAGTATACCACCAGATGGCAGGGATTTGGCCCACCGTTTTTTCATAGGCATCATACAAAGTCGGATTCAGACCTTCCTGAACATTTTCTACATAGAAATGATTGGAGTAATCCACCTCCCAGCTATCTTCGATTCCGTCACCGTCAGTATCCCAATTGCGAGGATTCAGTCCATACTGGTACTCCTGCAGATTTGCCAGACCATCCCCATCAAAATCTTCAGCCGCATCCGCTGGATTGTCAGGATCCAAACCATAGAGCAACTCCCAATCATCTTCGATTCCATCGCCATCCTGATCCGCAAGGACGTTGAATTGCCATACCGTGCCCTTGCGCACCCGCAAAGCATTCCCATGGTCGGGATCTACAATCACTTCGTCAATCCGCCAATAATAATTTTTCCCAGCCTCCAGCGGCTCTGAAATAACATAGGAAATATCGGTCTGCTGTCCTTTGTAAATCCCTGTGGTTGACACATTCGCATTCGTAACAACATCTTTATCTGTTCCCAAATAGACACGATGTTCCGGGACAGATTCACTGCTTTCTCCCGCTGTCCATCGGAGTGTTAGGGAAGATCCACTTAGGACGGATGTCAGAGGAGCAGGAATCGGTCCACTTGCCTGGCCTGGTGCGGTACGGAACTTGATGGGATTTTCTGGATTCGTCAGGCTATGCGTCAAGTCGGTATCCCAGTCCGTCCCGGCAGAATTCTGCGCCTTACACCGAAAATAGTAAGTCCTGCCGCACTCCAGTCCCCTGATTTTTACGGACTGAAACACACCGGTTTTGGGGCCTTCCGGATCAGAAACCGCGACATTTGCAGAAGGCCATGGCGTATAGGGAGGTTGCCCATTTCCATGATCCTGAACGTCATAATAAAACCACACATTGGGCGCCGAGCCTCCTGTGCTGGTCACCTCCCCTTTCAGGATGACTTCGTTAAATTCGTTGACAATCACTGGGCATCGATTTTCAACAGTGGGAGCTGTAATGGGATTAATAACCGTTATTGTCTTGTAGGCATACCCTACATATCCCGACGCACAATAAGCTTTAAGTGTAATTGTGTATTGACCAGTGACACTATAGGAACATGTAAACAACGTACCTGTCCCCCATGGGTTATTCGACCCCGGAGCAGACCAACTGTAATAGCTAATTGAACATCGATCACAATACGAGGCCGCTGTATTCGCCGTTAACGTCACATTCTGGTATTTGTAAACCGTAGTACCGGGAGATACAGTCCCGATATAGGGGTACACATGGTGGATACAGGCATTTGCCACAGAAGAAAAAAAGCAAATCGCCTCGAACATATAGAAAACCGCCCTTTTCGTCTTCATAAGATCATTCCTTCTTGTTCCCATCCTATTCGACAAGATTTTGTCTAGTGGCTCCATTCAGCGTAAACCGCTACTTCCCTTTACGAACCCTGATCCGCTGGTTCCTGTTGTTGTACTGATAAATTTCTGTTACGCCTTCTGGATCGACGTCTTTAATTAAATTGCCGTTAAGATCATAGAAAAACTTCCTTGTTGCCTTGGGATTTTCTTCGTCTGCAATCTGAACCCCTGTGATCTCCTCGATCACAAGACCTCGACCGTCCCGGTTGATCCTTTTATAGCGTCTATCTGGATAAAGAATCTTTATTACTTCACCTTGATTGTTGTATGTATATTCAGTTCGAAGAGATGTGCCGCCAGCATCGACAATAACAGTTGTTTGACGCCCGTAATCATCATATTCATATTCCTCCTGAATCCACGTAATTTCGGCCCCTTCCCCTTGAGCCTGAGCAATTACGTTGTTAAATGTAAAGGGCGAATTCATCTTTGCTGTTTTCTTCCTATGCAATTTGCCGTTCTGATAAATATAGATGACAGCGCTTACCGCACGATCAGCCAGATCGTTGTCATAGTCGGCCTCTGCAATCAGAAGTCCTGAGGTAGAATAAAATTTCCGGTGAACCTTTCCGGATGGACCCGTTGTTTTGACCAGGGCATTGTACTCGTCATACTCATAAGTCGTCTTGAGACCTTGAGCCGGATTCGCCTCGTTGTAATCCTCGATCGTTTCCTTTAGATTTCCTGCAACATCATAAATGTACTTTGTGTAGACATCATTCCCATTCGCATCATATTGCCGCTCCAGCACCAGCCTCCCTTCACTATCATAGGTATAGGTTGTCACCTGACGAACATACGATTCACCGATCCCTATATCCGTAGAAGGTTCCCATAAATTTTTAATCTGAAATTTTTCATAATCATACTGGGTAATCCCCCCGTATGCATTCGTTTCCTGCCTGACCAGAAAACGTGTATCCCCGCCATAACTATATTCTTCATATTGATACATCGCTTCCGCACCAGTTGCCCCATCCCATTGTATCTTTGTCACATTCCCGTAATTATCATAATACTTGACCAGTTTGTTGCCGTTAGGAAATACCGTGATATAGCGTAACCCGTTTATTTCATCGCGGAGGTGGTAATACCGGTAAATAGAATAAGGTCCCGTGAGCCATCCTTCAGGACTATCCTGCAACTGATGATAGTGTATTTCCTTTATTAATGCTCCGTTATCGTCAGCGAAGTAGACCTTGGCTCGATACTGAGTATTACTCACATAGTCCCTGCGAAGAAGCATATTGTCCCCGGATGTCCCGTTCGGATCGTCCGGTTCAAAATAACCGTGTTGCCACTCATTTATCTTTAAGACATTCCCTAACAAAGGATCGCCAACTGAATAGGCCGCAAGGTTCCCTTTTTCATCATACACATAACTGGCCAGGAGCGTCCCATCCATTTTCTTGATTTTGGATATCTGATTGCCCCTGAGGCCACCATACTCATACTGTCGAGGAGCCAGACATGAATCACAACCGCCTGGTGTAACCGCTCCAAGATAGAACTCCCCATCACTTCCTGAAATATACGAAAGATCCACCCATCGTCCCACGGTCGGGGGATTCGTGTATTCGCCGTACTTGCCGGCCCAGATGCGCGTTAAAGTGGACCCATTATACTCGTAAACAATATGACCATTCTTCACATTGTCTTGTTCATTTATATATTCCTCATAGGATATTTGCTCACAAAGATTTCCATTCGAATCATACCGGAAATCCAGGAGTCGACTGCCTTGGTGATTTGTTACATATTTGAGCTGGACTTTTCCCCTCGCCTTTTCCAAAAAGTCCTCCAAAGCCACCTTCTTGCTTGTCTTCAGAATCCCGGACGATGGATTCCCATGCTCAGCATATTCAGGCATCCAAGAACCTGTTCGTTCATACGCATAATGATACTTTCGATTTCCCTCCGTTAGAACTTCAAAGGCATAGGTGACTTTTGTGATGGTCTCTCCGTCCTGAGGATTAGCCGGCACCGTCGTATAGTTGATAGACACTGCCTGATAGGGATAGTGAGTAGCGCGTAGCCAGACCCCCGGTGCATTAATTTCAGGACTACCATATTCAATGTGATAGGGACCATATCGCATTCGAATGTCTGGAGAACCATACACAGAAAGAGCCCTATCCAGAGCAAGCCCGACCGAAGTGGAGGCATTCCCAACAGACAGATTATACCCTCCCTCCTCATTGCTATTGCCGCAACTGCCGCTGGAGCAGGCACTTCCCTGGCCCCTCCCACCGGGAGCATTCCCGCCTAAGGATGAGGAGGATGGTGATGAGGGATATGAACACTCCCCATTTAGCCCATCAGATGTAACAAACTTCACCCCTACTGTTGCCACCGTTGATACATTTGACAATTCCTGCTTGGCCGGCAGGATACAACCGCTATCCTCTGCATTACAATCTCCATTCTTGACGCTTGAGGATTGTACTTTCTGATGGCATATTGTCACGCTGGCACGAAGGGCCTTCTCCAAAGTCTTACAATCGCTACTAACAAGAGAAACTATTATTTCGCCTCCTACAAGACAAGGAGATTCTGTCGCACCATTCACTTTGAATACATTCGGATCAAAATAAGCCGCAAAGTAATGCTGATCGGATGCGTATACAGTTGCTTCTACTGGGTAATAGATTGGGTCTAAGTTTGTTTCTGGTGGGTATACGCATTCATACTGTTCTTCCTTGGTTATTGTCTTAGAAGTTCCTTTTATTGTGATAATGCCTCTCGCGGGAAAAACCGGTCCACATCTGTCCACTACTACATGCGGCCCTTGCTCTCCCCAATCAATTGAATAGGTAGAATTGGCCCATTCAAGCTCAATAGGGAAAGTGGCCGGTTCTCCTGGAAATGGCTCACACACACAGCACCCACACATATTTTCAATGATATATGGATCACAGGTTTTATAGACCTCCACCGTGGGAAATTCTTTATTTCCAAATAGGTGCTTTGTCTTTACAATGTCTTGAGGAATCCCACACGGCCAACCATTTGCCAAACTAAAACTGTTATATGTATAAAAAAACGACAAAATAATTGTCCCGATTAAATTTTTTTGGCTCCAAGGGATCTTGTTCATAACATCCTCACGTATCTATCCAAATTCTATCCAAATTGGGTTTATAGTCGAGCAATCCATATCTTCACTGTGTTTATTGATAACTTGCAAGCAATGACTCGGCCGCTATCGCGGCTTTAGAATTGGGATATTGTTTCTCAAGTTTACTGCAAATTTCAATGATCTGCTGCCTGGCTTCTTCATTCGACAGCTCCCCTCTTCGATATAATCGGTCATAGCATACCGCGATCTGATACAGTGCGTTCCACGCATGTTCAAAATCTGGCCATTTCTCTATAACCTGCTGAAAACAGAAAATGGCTTCTTTTTCCTTCCTCATTTTTTGATAAACATCGGCAGAATTATAATAGGATAAGCATTGGTAGTGTGGATCAGCATGTTCTATGTTATGCTGCCACAAATGAATGGCCTTATCATAACTCATATCCGCTTTCTCAATAAAACCTTCTTGCATGGCTTCCTGCGCCAAAAGATAATACTCCTCCCCGATTTCGAAGATTGCTCCCCCGAACTTGCGTTCCCTTGCAAACTTCTTTAAGAGAATATTTAAATTCTCCTGCACCTTGTCATCATCACCTACCTTGGCATAAAGACGTGCCAATCCAGCATAAGCCCGAAAACGGCCGGAAGTGCTCGAATTCCCCCCCAATGCCAGTTCATAAAGTTCCTTAGCCTTGTCATGCTGTTCCTGTCGAAGGTACTCATCACCAAGCCAGCTGACAGCATCGGAAAAATCTTTATGCACAGAAAAGCCAAAAACCAGCCCGTTTGTTTCTGCCTCTGCAGAGGTAAAATCTTTGTTTTTCAAAGCAGCAGCAGCCAAACCTGCTTGAACCCAGATTTGAGCATTATCCTGCGGCCAACGATCTTTGGCGATTTGATAAAGTTCTATTGCTTTCAGTGGTCTCCCAAATTCGGCATAGTAGGAGGCGATTTTTGCTAAATACTCACACAGACTTGGGTAACGTGGGTAATTCTTCAGCAGTTGGGCGGTTATTAAATCTGCCTCCTCAAATTCCCCCAGTTTAATCAGGGAACTTGCCAATACATATAATGTCCTGGCTGACTTCGAATGATTGGGCCAGCGGGATAGGGCCAGGAGGCAGAGCTCTTTTGCCTTCTCTGGTTTCTTCGGAGTAAAATAATAAGAGGCAATTAGCCCGATGCAGTCACCAGCTTCCGAATTGTTTGAAAAGTCAACCCCTAATCGGGCTGTTTCTACATCAGCTTGGTCGTATTCTCCAAGCCGAATATGGTTAATAGCGAGATCTCTTCGTGCAAACATTGATTCCATATGGTTAGGCCAGTTCATTAAAACCAGCCGACACAATTCTTTTGAGCGATCATATTGATTTGCCTTAAAGTAAGCGTAAGCTATTTTTCGTATACTTTTGCATGTTCCTGAATATCCGGAATAATCCGTCAGAATCTTCCCAATCGCGGCTTCAGCGGCGTCGTATTTGCCGCTTTCCTTGCCGCTTTCAATTTCTAAAACAGCAATTTGATGCAGAGCTGACAAGGCATAGTCTGTTTTTGGATAAGCATCAATGATTTTCTGATAGTGTCTTCTGGCACCTGCATAATCATTCGCGGCAATACATTGCTCTGCCGTTTGCTGCCACTCTATAATCTGTTGCGGAACATCAGCAAAAAGCAGAAACGTATGGAAAAATAAAAAAACAGATGCATACACAAAAAGGTTACGCCGCGGACAGAAGAAATAGCCGGTAAACATTCCTGCTCCTTTCAAAAATGGGCTGTTTATCCGTTACCGATTTGCGCAAGAGGACCCTTCATGCACGGACAGAAAACCTCTGTACGTGGATTATAGAAGTGGGAAGAAATCACCGCCTCCTCCCGACCCTCTTGCGTAGCCCTAAAACTACTCTCCTTAGGACCCCTACTATACACTTTTCAAATGTAATACATTCGTCCAAGCCGCATTTTTCTTATCTCAGAATTCCTTGAATTGTCAAGACAATTATTGGAAGAAGAAAGAAAATTGTGTCGAACTGGGGAATTATACCGATAACCACCCTCTCAACGACTCTTCCTGGAGAAACAAATATTGATTTGTAGATAAGGACTTAAAACAACCACAAGAATGTTGTATCAGGATTTTTCCGGATAGAACACCTCAAATCGTTTTTTACTATTTTTTTCGCAAAATTTATTTCCATGGCTCCGAGAGCACCCTCTTTACAACGCAATCGATGAATTAACAAGTCAAACATCCTATATCTCAAGGGATAATACGCTGTTTTTGATAATGGCCGTGTGATTCGAAACTGGAGCGGTTTAGAGCGGGCTCTTCAAGTTCTCCCAGAGGACGGAAGAAAGGATGGGGCTCCAAAACCGCCAGTTTGGCTGTGGTGGCCAACCAGACAGTACCAAACAGTACCAAAAAGAGAACCAGAACCTCCCATCATTTTGTACACTTTACGCCCAAAACTCACCTCTAATTACGCCTTTCTGAACTGGTTTACCCCACAAGTAGATACTCTTTAAAACCGGTATAATACGCGCAATAAATGCAACCGGGTGCAATGGGGTGCAATAAATGCAATAACTGCAATAAAGCCCTTGACCCACTTTCCCACAGTTATATCCTTTGAGCCAAAGGGTTTACGACTTTTGCCCGATTTTGGCGACGTGCTAAGACACTATGGCTGTTAACCGCTAGGTCGCAGGTTCGACCCCTGCTCGGGGAGGTTAAACCCTGCAGATGAGTCTCTGCAGGGTTTTTTCTTCAGGTGCCAAAAACAGACACTCACCACAGGGGCCAGCTCTATAGATAGGCCATTTCTGTTCTCTATCCCCACAAAAAATACACAAGTGTGATTCTTTTACCGACAGAAAAAACAGCGAACAGGTTGAAGGATTCAGAAAATCGGTTTATCACATGATATCCCAAATATAGAGAGACAATATCTATTATAGTGTTTTTAAAATTATCACCAAAATCCTCAAAAAAATTTCACTACATATGTGGTTTTATTATGTGATTTAAGTTCTGAGGTAAACGAGAGAGGGTGCGAATTGTCTGAAAGGAACGCGTATGAACAAGTCAAAGTGGTTCTTGTACTTCTTGTTTGGTTTTGGGATTTCTGGACTCTCTTCAGCAGTTTTGGTGGATGACTTCGATGAATATCTCACAGGTCCCGTGGATACAGTGACGACCGACTGGAAGGGAATAGCCAGTCCTTCGCTGGCGGTTATCCAACTGGATCCGCTCAATCCGGACAACAAAGCTCTGGGAGTAACGGAATCCAATAATAACAACGGCGTTTACGGCATTTTAAGCGGAGATGCCATTGTTGAAAACGGCCAGACAAAAACGCTGTTTTTACGAATTCTTACGACTGTCAGCTCCCCGACCGCCCCCAATACGGCATTTGGTCTGATTGATTTGGATGTTCCGCCGGCAAACTGCTGGTCTTCTATTTCGACGTTTGTCCGCATCAATAACGGCGGAATCCAGGCGCGAGACGGCTCAGCGGCAAACTGGGGCCCTTCCAGACCAATTACGGCCAATACCTGGTATAATGTCTGGATTGTCGTCAATCATGCGACCAAAAGGTTTGAATTGTACGTCAACACCGGTCCTGGAAACGCCACTCCGGCAGACAAAGTCGGGGATTCCTATGCATTTCGTGCCGTCCATAACAACGCGCTGGATCGGTTTGTGACCCAGTCCCAGGGCACAAGCCAGATTCTCTTCGATGACATTCACATCAGCCCCGGGACGGATTTGACCAACAAGGCCCTTCCTTTTGGAGCCCATAATCCTGTTCCGGCGGATAAAGCCGCCAATATTCCGCTGAACACAATGCTGACCTGGAATACCGGAGTGGACCCGTTGAATCCGGCCAACCCCAACCCGCTTATAACCAAGCATTATGTGTATTTCCGAGAAGGAGATCCCAATCTGGCCGCCGTCAGCCCAATGACAGTGCCGGCCAGCGGAAACCCGACAGACAGCTGCTATCCTCCGATTCCGCTGGCGATGGATAAAACCTATTACTGGCGGGTTGACGAAAGCGTGAACGATTCTTCTCCGACCGATCCGAATACAATCCGAGGTTCGGTTTGGTCCTTTGAGACGGTTCGCTCGATTCCGGCCATTGTTCAGCAGCCGAGTTCTGTCCAGGTGTTTCCGTCTGAAACAGCTTCATTCACCGTGCTGTTTACGAGTGTGGCACCCCCGACGGTTGTCTGGATGAAATCTGACGGCATCCAGCCGGATACGCCGATTGCTTCCGGAGGACGTTTCACCATCACCACTGGGCTTGCGAACGATGTATATAACACGACGCTGACAATCACTGAGACAGAACAGAGTGATCAGGCATGGTATTATTGCCTCTTGACCAACGGACCGGCCCCTGCCGTACAGTCCGACTCAGCCGGTCTTGTTATCAAAAAGCTCCTGGCACATTATGAGTTTGAAAACAATTTCCTTGATTCCGTCGGGACTCATCATGGAATCGGCCGCAGCGCTGACCCGAATTCTCCGGCGGGACCGGTTTTTGTGGACGGCATTGTCGGAAGCCGGGCGGTTTTCTTCAACGGCATCAATCAGTATATTGAACTGGATGCATCGGCTTACCCCAACGGGGGTCTCGGCGGCGGTATGAACAGCGGAACGATCAGCTGCTGGGTGAAAGCCGTTCAGCCGGGAATGCTCTATTCAAACTACAATGACAATCTCGGAACCACCGGGTTGACCGGATATGGTCTGAGCCTGACGGCCGGAGCAGCTTCAAACGCCCGAATTCATGTACGAGGCCAGACTGGAACGGGTACGCCGGCGGATGTCGGAGCAGCAGAGGGCCGGCCGGCCGGAGTTTCTACAATGATTGACAGCCAGTGGCATCATATAGCAGCCGCATGGCAGACCGGCGGCCGCCTGATTGTATATGTGGACGGAGTGCAGGTCGCTTCCGCCACAGCCGGTTCGCCGGCAGTTTTCGCCCCCTGGGAACGAAGCTCCATCATCGGGGCAATCCGCACTGCCGCCGACCGAACAATCCTCGGTTCCTTCTATGGGGGAGCTCTGGACGACCTGCGGATTTACAACTATGTATTGGACAATTATGCTGTAGCCGACCTTTATTATGCCGGCAGCGGGCGCAGCGCCTGCATCGAGCCTTATGCCTCCGGGTTTGATTACGACAGGAACTGCAGGGTCGATCTGGGAGATTTGGCTGCGTTGGCGGCTGCCTGGCTGGACTGCGGTTTGTATCCCCAGTGCCGTCCGTAAAGGAAAGGAAACACAAAGGGGGCAGGTCCTGCACCTGCGGCCTGCCCCCTGAATACTACTGCGGAGATTTTTGTCCGATGACCGAAACCCGAGGCAGTTCCGATGACCAGACCAGGCAGTTTCTGACCCTGCTGATGAACAGCCAGAGGCAAATCAGTTCCTATATCGGCGTGCTGGTTCCGGATTTTCATGATGCGGATGATATTTTCCAGCAGACCATTGCCGTGATGTGGGAAAAGTTCAGTCAGTATCAGCCCGGGACTGATTTTGCCGCCTGGGGAATCCGGATTGCCTACTATAATATTCTTCGGTATCGGCGGGAGAAAGGCAAATCCAAAGTCCAGTTCAGTGATTCCGTTTTTCAGTGCTTTTGTAACGTGATGGAAAAAACATACAGCCAGACTGATGAAAGACTGACCGCTCTGCGCCGCTGTCTGAAGAAACTTTCTGCTTCGGATAAACAGCTTCTGCACCTGCGGTATGGAATGAATCAGGCAGTCCAAAGCATCGCCGAGCAGTATCATCAGTCGATTCAGTCCATTTATCGTGCTCTGACACGAGTACATCTGATTCTGGAACGATGCATCCGACGAACCCTCAGCGGAGAAGAGATATTCTAATGGTTCGAGACGATTTTCATCTCAGTGAACTGCTGGTGCGGATGTATGACCAATCCATTCGTCCGGAAGAACTGGCGGAACTGGAGCGGATTTTTCGACAGCGCCCGGAAACCGTCGAGTTTGGGGCGGCCTTTCTGATGGAACTCCACCTTCTCCGAACAGAGTGCCGGCCGATTCTGCTCCGGCAGGACACCTCGGCAGAGCTGTCCAATTCGTTTGATTTGGATTTCTGGGCGTATCTGGCTCAATATGAGATTGACGCTCCCGGCCTTAAACACAAGCCCCTTTCTGTACCGCCGCCTCTGGTTCCCGAAGAAAGCGAAAGCCGAAAGACTGTCCATAAGGTGGATAAAATCTCGTTGACGGCAGCCCTTATTTCGCTGGCAGCCATGCTGATGATTCTGCTGTATCCGCACTTCGTGCCGGCCCCCGCCTCTCCGTATGTCGGCCGGATTTCCCGTGCGGTCAATGCCCAGTGGGCCGACCCGAGCGGGATGCTCCGGGAGGGCAGCGAGCTGTTTCCGGGTGTGATGGGGCTCACACAGGGAATGGCGGAACTGACCCTCGAAAGCGGTGTTAAGGTGATTGTACAAGCCCCTGCCGATTTTGAACTGGAATCCGCCGGCCAGATTTATCTGAAAAAAGGCCGTTTAGTCGCCCTGATTTCCTCTCCGACCGGTCAGCCCTTTGTAGTGCGGACCCCGAATGCGGCCGTGGTGGACTTTGGAACAGAGTTCGGCACCGCTTTTCAGGACGGCAATACACAGACCTATGTTTTTGAGGGAGAGGTGGAAATTCGAAACAGCTCCAATCCGCTGCGGTACGAAAAAGGGCTGGTTTTGAAAAAAGGCCAGGGAGGTCAGGTAGACAATTCGGGGGCCGTAGCCTTCAAAGAGATTCCCCCCTACCGCTTTGTCCGCTCGGAGGAATTCGGAGTCCATGTGAAGGCCTCTAAAGGGTCCGCCTATCATCGATGGCTGGCTTACAGCTATACCCTGAGACGGGATCCTGCGCTGGTGGCTTATTACACTTTTGAAAAAGACCTGTCCGCCCCGGAAAAGCTTACAAATCTGGCCGCGGCGACCGCAGGACGCCTGGATGCTTCTTTGGGAGCTGTCCCGGAATCCTCCAGACCCGTTTGGACCCGCGGACGCTGGCCGGAAAAAACCGGACTTCAGTTTGAACGGGCTCTCCAGCAGCATCTGACCATCCCCGGGGACGAAGCCATCCAGCTGAACGGTCCGATTACCCTGGCGGCCTGGATTCAATGTCCGGACATCCGCACCGGAGGCGGGCACATCCTTTCCAATCGTCTGCTGAACGGAGGCGTCTGCAATTATCAGCTCGGCTACAGAACCTCCGCAATCCGGCAGACGCAGGACAGTATTCATATGGCCCGGAAAAAGGGAACGGAGGACTGGTCCAATCATCTTTTCAGCCAGCCGCTGTCTCCGTCGCCGGCCTGGAGACTGCTGGCCGTTACGCATGACAATCACACCATCCGTTTCTATTGTGACGGACAGCTCGTCGATGCCAGACCCTGGGTGCATCAGCAGGAAGTAGTTGCAGCCGACCTCTGGATCGGAACAGACGGAACCAACAACGATGCCTTTTATTTCCAGGGAATCATCGATGAGATTGCCGTTTTCAAACGGGCTCTGAGTCCGGAGGAAATTCAGCAAATGTATGAAGCCGGAAGACCTTGACCGTTTTCACAGGAACAAAAACGGCAAGGAAAGGAAAAACTTTTTTGGAGGAAAGGAAAATGAAAAGACTTCTGATGTTAATGTGTGCAGCCGGAATGACCGCACTGAGCCAGGCCGCATTGGTGGATGATTTTCAGTCCTATGAGACGGGCAATCTCGGGGTAACCGCATCACCGCCGTGGACCTCGGTTAACAATCCGACTTCTTCAAACGTCCTGATTGCGGAGGAAGGCGGAAATCGCTATTTTGCCTATTTTGCTCCGACGACCAGTGTTGTGCGCGGGGGTTCTCGCGCCATTTCGCCGATTGAGGACGCCAGTACGGCAGCAACCCTCTTTTTGCGGTTTTACACTGAGACGGATACATTCAACCATGCATTCGGGCTGTCAAGCAATCCGTCCCCGACAGGATTCGGAGACCTGAATGTGATGATGCGGGTAAACGCCGGATTATTTGATGTCCGAAGCGGCGGAGTTTTTCTGCCCGGCGTCGCCATTCAGCCTCAAACCTGGTACAATGTCTGGGCGGTCATCAATCAGTCGGCGGATACCTTTGACGTGTATCTGACCAGCGGTTCGGCTGGAGCTGGAGAAACCGATAAGGTTGCTTCCGGGGCTGCTTTTCGCGTCGGAACCGTTAATCCGCTGGTTTCTTTTGCGGCACTGGTTCAGGGCTACACCGGTGCACAGGCCGCCAACAAAGTCCGGCTGGATGACATCTATCTCTTTGAAGGAATCGTGCTGACCAACCCGGTCCCTGAGCCGGCCGTCGTTTCACTTCTTGGACTGGGCAGTCTTCTGCTGAGAAAAAGAAAGTAAGAACCGCCGTTCCGGCAGGTCCGACGGGCCTGCCGGAATCTTTTTTAGGTTTTTTCCGGAGGTCCCGCCTGGATGTATTATCGTTATTTAGGTTTTTGCAGTGTCTGTTTCTTATCATTGGTTTTGCTGTCCGGAGCGGCCGCTGAGGTTTGCTGCCAGCGTCTGGAGCAAAATCTCGATTCCGGCTGGCGATTCTTTAAAGGGGATGCCGCCGGAGCGGAAAAAGAGACGTTCGACGACTCGGCCTGGCCGCAGATTGACGTGCCCCATACCTGGAATGCTCTGGACGGACAGGACGGCGGCAACAATTATTATCGGGGGGCCGGATGGTACAGAAAATTCGTCTTCATCCCGAATGAATACCGCGGACGCTGCATCTATTTGTATTTTGAATCCGTTGCCAAGGCGGCGGATGTGTACTGCAACGGCACTTTCATCGGACGTCACGAGGGTGCCTATTCGGCTTTTTGTCTGGAGATTACCCAATCCGTCCGTTTCGGAGCCGAAAACCTGATTGCAGTCAAGGCCGACAACTCAAGTTCTCTGCTGATTGCTCCTCTTTCCGGAGATTTTACGCAATGGGGCGGCATCTGCCGTTCCGTCCGGCTGCTGATTACAGACCCTATCCACATTACCCCGCTCGATTTTGCCTCGCCGGGAGTTTATCTCACCCCTCTGCGGGTCAGTCGTGAATCCGCCGAGCTCCAGATCCGAACCCTCCTTCGCAATGCCGGCTCTTCCGACCGAGAGGTAACGGTCCGGGCAATTATTCAAAAGGCCGATGAAACCACCGCAGAGACCTTGACGTTGACGAAAAAGGTCCCGGCTCAGACCACAACCGAGTGTATTCAGAATGCGGTCCTTTCCAATCCGCATCTCTGGGAGGGTCGAAAAAATCCGTATCTTTATCGAGTAAAGCTCGAGGTGGAGGCCGAACAGGTTCTTCGGGACTGCATTGAACAGCCCCTGGGCCTGCGATTCTTTTCCGTGGATCCGCAGCAGGGATTTCTGCTGAATGGACACCCCTACGACCTTCACGGAGCGGCCATTCACGAAGACCGGCAGGATAAGGGACGCGCTGTCTCCGATGCGGACCGCGCGGAGGATATTGAAATGATGCTTCAAATGGGATGTACCTGGCTTCGTCTGGCCCATTATCAGCACGGGAGAAAAATCTATGACCTGGCGGATGAAAAGGGAATCATTTTGTGGACGGAAATCCCGCTGGTCAACTCCATCTCCGCCGAACCGGCCTTCGCCGAGAACTGCAGACAGCAATTGCGGGAATTAATCCGGCAGAACTACAATCACCCTTCCGTTTTCTTCTGGGGGATTTTCAATGAAATTACAATGGTCAGGGGGCCGGAGCCGACTCCGCTGATTAAAGAACTGCATCAGCTGGCCAAATCGGAAGACCCGAGCCGGCTGACCGCGGCAGCCGCGAATTCCTCCAATACTCATCCCACGACCTATGTGACCGATGTGATAGCTTTTAATAAGTATTTCGGCTGGTATCACGGAACGGCGGAGGAATTTTCCGCCTGGGCGGATGAGATTCACGCCCAGCGCAATCGAGACTGCATCGGAATCAGTGAATACGGCGCCGGGGCTGGTCTTTCTCAGCACGAGGAAGCCCCCGCTCCTCCCAGACCGGACGGCCCCTGGCATCCGGAGGAATATCAGGGACTCTACCATGAGATTCACTGGAATGCGATGAAAACCCGTCCGTTTCTCTGGTGCAAAACCGTTTGGAATGGGTTTGATTTCGGCGCTGACGGCCGGGCGGAAGGCGAACAGCCCGGAATCAACGACAAAGGGCTTGTCAGTCGGGACCGGACAGTCAAAAAAGACGCTTACTACTGGTATCAGGCCAACTGGTCCGATGAGCCGATGGTGTATATCACCAGCCGGCGATTTGTTTCTCGGCAAGACAATCCGGTTTCGGTCAAAGTCTATTCCAATTGCGAAAAGGCGGAGCTGTTTGTCAACGGACGTTCCGAAGGAGTTCGGAGCGGCCTCGACCGCATCTTTCGATGGGAAAAAGTTGTTCTCAAATCCGGGCGAAACGAAATCAAAGCGGTCGGCCGAAAAAACGACCGTGAATATACAGATGTCTGTTTCTGGGAGTTCTCTCCGCCGGAACCTTCTCTGACGGTGAAAGCGGTTTCCGCCAGCGGGTTTCAGGACGGCAATCCGCCGGAGCATACCATCGATGGGAAATTGTCCACCCGCTGGGCCGTTCAGGGGAAAGGAGCATGGATTCAGTACGATTTGGGAACGGTTCAAAAAATCCAAAAGGTTCAGATTGCCTTTTACAGAGGAAAGACACGCCGAGCTTATCTGGATATCTCCGTTTCAGACGATGGTGTTTCATGGAGGCCGGTTTTGACCGGTGCCGTCAGCAGCGGAAATACAGAAAAAGCGGAAGAGTTTATTTTCCCTGAAACATCCGCCCGCTATCTGCGGATTCTTGCCAATGGGACCACGGAGGGAGACTGGAACAGTTATTGCGAAGTAAAAATCTTCGGGCTCGAACCCGACCGGATGAATCCTCCCGCTGAATCGAATGAACAAAAGACCTGTTGCGGCATTTAAGACAGAAGGTTCTGTAATGAAAAAGAGTACGTTCGGCTGGAAATTTTTGTGGGTCTTTCTCGGATGGGCCGCCCTGACCTGGGTGGGGTTTGCCCAGCCCAATCCGGCGGACCTGGACGGCGACGGATTCGTCAATTTGTTTGATCTGACCTTCCTGACTGAGCGGTGGCTTTCAGCTGACTGTGCCGCAGACAGCCGCTGTGAGGGGGCGGACATTGACGGAAACGGACAAGTGGATCTTGCGGATTTTTCAATTCTGACCCGCAGCTGGTCAACGGAACTTCCTGTTTGGGCGGATGAATTCAGCGGAACCTCGCTGGACCTTCAGAAATGGACAGTCTATAACAAAGCAGACGGCACGGACTGCTGGTATGCCCCCAAAAATATCGAAGTATCAGACGGATGTCTGAAAATTTATTCCTTCGAAGAATTCTATAACGGACGGCGCTGGACAGGCGGCTATATCGATACGGAAAATAAGTATAACCCTCAGTACAAATATCTGGTTGCAAGAATCCGGCATTCGTTTGCAAATTCCTATATCTGGGCGACCTGGTGGACTGTCGGCTGGAACGGTTCTCTGATCTGGCCGCCGGAATTTGACATCTGTGAATTTCAGGGCGGTCCCGGCGAGAGAAGCCCTGGGCAATGGTATCATTGGGATGAGAATGGCAAAGATACCTGGCTCGGATGTTCCGCCCCCGTGGATGAAAGCCGCTGGCATACCTACGGAGTCTATTGGAACGAAAACACCCCCCCTGTTTTTTATATTAACGGCATTGTTTCCTGCCGGCCGGCCGGTCCCGTCAGCGGAGCCCTGTTTCCGATGAAATTAAAACTGACATCTTCGCCCAACAGCCGAACAAGGGTCCCCGGCTGTCCTTTGGCTGTTTTTGAGGTGGATTATGTGCGGGTCTATGACAATCCGCCCCCCCCGCCGCCGCCGCCCCCCGGACTGGTGTCTCGCTATAAGCCGGCTTTCGCCAGTTCCGTTCAGCCGGGCAATGAGATTGCGTATGCGAATGATGGAAGCCTTAACACCCGCTGGGCAGCTGATAGTGCATCCTATCCGCAATGGTGGAAGGTGGATTTGGGAACTGTTTACAACCTGAGTCGGGCGGATATTTTTTGGTATAACAGTGCCAGCCGGGCCTACCGATATCGAATTGAAGTCAGCACGGACGATGTGGTGTACACGACCGCTGTTAATCGTACATCCAATTCGACATACGGGGATACTTCAGACAGTTTCACCGCGGCGGCACGGTATATCCGAATCACGATAACCGGCTGTTCAAATCCCTCAGGATATGCTTCTATGTATGAAGTAAATATCTACGGCAGAGATTGACCATCCAATTATTCACTCAACCCCATAGCGTTCAACGAAATCTGAAAATCCCAGCGCAGAAACACAGAACCGCTCCAGTGAAAAACGTGGTTTGCTCAGCTGACGCGGGCCGCCTGAATTCGAATAAATCCTGCGGTCTGCTCTGAAGCACTTCGCAAAAAAGGTTTCCGGACGTTCAACCGTCCGGAAACCCGAAACTCCTGACATTCTTCGAGAACAAGACAGCTAATTACTGTTGACGGTAAATCCGGTCATCTTCCAGCCACCGAGCTGCGAAGGCCGCCAAATCCGCCAGAGTAATCCGGCAGTCGCCGTCGGCGTCATACATGCCCATGTCGTAGATTTCCCGATTGCAGACCGACGGCACACCCGTTACCGCCATGTACTCCTGAGCAATCTCCACCG
>JBBFLK010000037.1 GCA_037479115.1 Anaerohalosphaeraceae bacterium
CGCAATAAACAAACTCAACAAAACTAAAACTTATTTAATGGAAACGGTACTAGTTTCTCCGGGTCGGTGAGAACATCCACCCATGTGTGCTCACTATCGCTAGCCTCGTGGGCCGCCTGCGCGAAGAGCGTGGGCACGTCCTCAAAGTCAACGCCGGCACCCGCGTATTTGGGATAGACCGCCGCGATCAAGTCCTTGTGGATATAGTTCTCCAACTCCCGTTTGCTCGTGTGCCACGCCCGGCAGTTTGCTCGCTGATTTATCGCGTCGGCAAGGGCCTTGTAGTGCGGCTCGGCCGGAGGGGTGGTGTCGCGGTCCATCAGGTAGAACTCGGGGCGGTTGAAGCCTTCCAGCCTCGAGACCCAGAGGTCGAGGTTACTTCCACCGAGCGGGATGAACACAAGGTGGCCTTGGTCCTCCGCTTCGCCAAGGTCAGGAATGTCTTCCCCCGCGTCATGCAGGATCTTCGAGATGATTCGGAGGAAATTGATGTCGTTTCGCCCCTCGACGCCAAAAAACACCTTGATATTGTGGTCCGGCAGCACACCAAGCGAGGCGACGATCTCCTTGATCGTTTCTTCTTCCTTCCCATGGCGAACAATGGGCTCGCCGCTTTCACGGGTGATTAGACGCAGTGATTCTTGTGGAAAGCGGCGCGCCAGCATGGGGGTATGGGTCGTCAGGAAGACCTGGCAACCCGGTCGCTCGGCCAGATCCTCAAGAGCCTTGACGAGCATCACTTGATTGTGCGGATGCTGGCTGGTTTCCGGCTCCTCAATGGCGTAGATGAGTCCCGCGCTCTTCTCCTCGGCCTCCTTCTCGGCCTTTGCACGAAAGAAGTTCAGCAAGACAAGCCGGCGCGTCCCGCTCCCACGCTTATTGATCGGAATGTCCTCATCGCCGGTGAGGTTGACTGAAAAGAGCGTGTCCCAGTTCTTATTTGAGACCCTTGGCGTCAACTGCCGCGCTAACTCAGGGTTCATCTCCGCAATCTTCTCAACCGTCCGGTTGGCGATCTCTTGGACCTCTGCCTTCACCTTCTCCGCAATCTGGTTGAGTGTATCCTCCTGTGCCTTGATGGCTTCCTTCACGGCAGCCTTCATCGGGTCTTGCGCTTCGGCGTCCTGGTCCGTGCTGGGACGGTCGGACTTGAATACCGCGTAGACGGGCAGGTGCTTCTTGATCTGATCCCATATGGCCTTCGCCGCCTCAGCCTTGAGTTCAACGTCCACTTCCTGGCATTGCAGGTCTGTAGCATGGGCCCAAATGGCGCGGCGCAGTTCCGTGTTGACCGTCTGATTGACGTTGCTCAGGTCAACACCAAGAGAACTGGCCCGCTTCTTGAGCTTCTCGTTGGTCAGCGACAACAGGTCAGCGTAACTGTCCGCTGTTGGGTGTGCGGCGCGCGCATACACTCCTGAACACTTGGGTTTGGCGAGACCACAGTCGTAGACTTTGGTGATCTCCAAGAAACCTTGGCTATTCAGCAGGTGCTCGCTTTTAAAGTCCGTAGGGAACTGGGCATCAATCACGAGATTTGACGGCAAATCGTCGAAGACGCAAGCGATTCGGATGTTGGCATTATCCGCGTGGACGCACACGTCGTCCTTGTCCGGCGCAGCCTTCTCGTCGAAGAACAGGTTAAGGGCATCAAAGAGTGAGGACTTCCCAGAATCGTTCTTGCCGACAAAGACCACGAGGTTGTCGAGGTCGATAATGGTCTCGTCCTTGTAGCACCGGAAATTCGTGACCTTGAGTTGAATCAGCCTCATATATCGTTCTCAGTCGTTGACGCACTGCCATACGCCGACGGACGCTTCCGCACCTCCATCGGCCGAGTCATCGCATTCACATCCATCCAGTAGTGTTGGATTTTTGTTACTTCCTGCCACGGGAAACGGGCCGGATCTTTGATGGGCTCCTGCAATTCAGGTGTTCCGCAACAATTGGTGACTACATAAAGCCAATAACAGTCCCGGCGGTCTTCGGCGACGCGTCGTTCATTGGGGGTTAAAATTATGGTTCCCGTGGCTGCGCCAAGACCTTTGACCTCAATCAGACGAAGTTCACCGGAGGCAAGATCCAGACTTGTAAGATCATAGCCAAGGTTCTTTTCATGGACATCATAGACCTGCCGGCCCTGAGATTTTTCATATTCAATCACGACCTGCATCGCGACCGCCTCGGTCTGGGGGTTGGGCTGCATATGGCGAATTTCCGGGTCCTGCCGCTGGGGATGGGGCAGGATCAGGACGCTGGTCAGGCGTTCTACGGCCTGGAGGGACAAGGAACGCTGCTGCTGGAGTTCCCTGCGTCGGCAGTCACGGCGGGCCAGAAGTTCGGCGTGGCGATTTTCAGCCTGAGCCAGACGTCCCTCGGCACCGGGAATGCCTTTGCGGACTTCCTCACCGGCCTTGCCGATCTCCTCATCGGCCCGCTGAATCAGTTCGGTCAGGGATAGTTCGATGTGATCTGCGATGCGCTGAAGTTCGGACAGCCGTTCCCGCCTCGTCTCCTCCAGAAAGGCGATCAGGGCATTTTCATGAAGCCAGCCGGACGGTTCGGGCTGGGCAGCGACGGCAGGCAGTTCAGCAGGCGGCTGACCGGGAATAAAATCACCCAGCATTCCGGGTTCCCGCAGAACCGGAGCAGCCCCTTCCTTAACTTCTACTGCGAACAGTTTTTCATGAACAATATGCCCCAGTCCATCGACCACACGGGCACGATAAAAGTCCAGCCGCGACGGTGTTTCGTGCTTAAGGGAGTAAAAACAGGCCCCTTTGGAGAAAGTCTCCCTCCCGGATTCAAAGATGTGCCTGCGGATGGCTTCAAACAAGGGGTGACCCGGCGTGACCCATTCGAGATTGTTCTTTTCCGCGATTTCCCGATCCGTTGAGCATCGCGGGTATCGGCTTGCCAGCGCAGGCAGTTTCCAATCCGGCTGGCGCTCAAACCGTCGCAGAACCGAAGGCGTCTGGGCCGGTTCAAAGGCGTGTGGGAGACTGTCCACAATCTTAAGTTTGAGCGGAACATATTCGGCAGCCTCCCGAATGAATCGGGCGATGGTTTCCGGCACAACACGCCGCTCCTGAGCCCGCGCACGACGTTCGACCAACATCTCCAAGTTGAGCTTCTTGGAAGCAAGCCCTTCGAGCGCGTTTTGGCAGATCGCCCGGAATTGTCCCTCATCTACGTCCTTGAGCAACCGTTCTTCAAGGTCGGCGTCGCCCAGTTTTCCAGCGTAGTAATCGCGTAGGATACGCTCCACGTGCGCGGCGGGTAGCACCTCGCCTACGACGTTGAAGACCGCATCGTCATCAAGAGCATCGCGGATCTCCTGGAGCTTTTCGAGCAGCCGCTGGAGTACGCGGCCCTCGATGGTATTCGTCGCCACGAAGTTGAAGATGAGGCAGTCCTTGCGCTGGCCGTAACGGTGAATGCGGCCCATGCGCTGTTCGAGCCGATTGGGGTTCCAGGGGATGTCGTAGTTGAAGAGGATGTTGCAGCACTGGAGGTTGATACCTTCTCCTGCCGCTTCGGTAGCCACCAGAACCTGAATGCTGCCCTCCCGGAACTGTTGCTCTGAATACAGCCTGGTGCCGGGTTCATCGCGCGAGCCCGGTTTCATCCCGCCGTGAATGCTGCCGACCTCGAATCCCCACGATTTGAGCTTCTCCATCAGGTAGTCGAGCGTATCCTTGAACTCGGTGAAAATAAGAAGACGTTGTTTCTGATGATCAAAGAACCCTTCCTTGTGCAGTAGGTCCCGGAGTTTGGACAGTTTAGCTTCGGAATCCGACTCCTCGACAGCTCGGGCCTGCTCGGCGAGCCCGCGAAGTTCTGCAATTTCTTCGCGCACCTGCTCGGCATTCCCGGCGAGCGTGATGGCCTCCAGCATCTGCTCCAATCGCTCGCGTTCGCTCTCTTCCATCTCTTCCAGTTCTTCGGGTTCCGGAAGATCAGGCGGAGCAAACCGTGACAATTCCTGAGCTCGTTTCAACCCCTCTTCAAGCCGTCTGGCACGGTTTTCTAAGCTCTGTCGCATGGCACGGGCACTGGATGCTAAGCGGCGTTGATACAAAGCCATCAGGAATCCAACAGCCCGAGCCCGCGGATCGTCGCCCTGAGCTGCAGCTTTAGCACTCTGCAGTTTGACAAAACGTGTCACTTCCCGGTACAGATCGAATTCAGGTCCGTCGAGTTGGAAGTCTACTGTATGGGGTATTCGCTTTGTAAAAATCTTCTCAGCAGCCCATGTGCCATCCGCACGCCGTTCAGGGAAATAAACCATGGCCTCTTTCGTTCGACGCAGATAAAAGGGTGCCCTGCGGCGCTCCATAGCCTCACGGATCGACCGAACATCGGCATATGCATCATAATCGAGTAGCTGCAGAAATAGACTAAAATTGGTCGGATCTCCCTTGTGCGGAGTGGCCGTCAGGAGCAGGATGTGATCAGTTGTGTCCCTAAGCAGTTCACCTAAGGCATATCGTGCTGTCTTCTTTGATGGAGGTGACCACGACATCCTGTGGGCTTCGTCAACAATTACCAAGTCCCACCGTACCTGTTTTAGGCCCGGAAGGATCTCTGTACGTTTGGCGAGGTCGAGTGAAGTAATGATCTTTTTCTGTTCCAGCCACTGGTTGATGCCGAACTGGTCTCGGATGTCCCCGCCCTTTAGCACAACAAACTTCTCATCAAACCTCTCTTTTAACTCACGCTGCCATTGAAAAGACAGATTGGCCGGACAGACGACAAGAATCCTCTCTGCCAGCCCCCTCATCTGCAATTCACGGAGCAGGAGACCCGCCATGATGGTTTTACCGGCTCCGGCATCATCCGCCAGCAGAAAGCGTACCCGGGCCAGCTTCAGCAAATAGTCATAAACCGCCTCCAACTGGTGAGGAAGAGGATCGACGCGAGAAATCGAAAGCCCAAAGTAAGGATCGAACTCATATGCAATGCCCAGACAATATGCCTGTAGTGCGAGGCGTAACAATTCACCATTGGCTTGATAAGTCGGTGAGCAGTCGAGGATATGAAGTTGCTCCAGATCTGATGGAGTTAAGGTGACACGTCTGAACCGCTCTGTCTGGGTGCCTACGAGACCAAACGTCCATGAATTATTTCCATTTTCGGATGCAGTCTCTATACGCATAGGTTCATTGAATAAGGGACCTGTAATAATGTGGCCGGGGATAAACATGCCTGCACTCATCTCGTTCTCCTATTGGGATGATATAAGAGAACATATATCATGATATCCCGATCTCGGATATCGATAAATATGGGCAATTTCTGCATGGGAACCTCCAATCAGCGATTTAACCGCACATAATCATACCCTTTTGTCCGGAATATGCAATAAAAAATATTGACAAGATTTACTGGACATAATAGGTGTACATTTGACAAAAAGCATAAAATCTTTCTTCATGAATTTAAGATTGACCCGTATCGGGACGATATCGTATATTATTGTAGAAGAGCGGGTAAGTCCTGTAATGTGCCTTGGGTGCTCCCTTCCATCGGTTGGCTATGAGCCCAAGGAAGATCGGCATTACAGGGACCGCTTTTTTTATGCGCTACCCTGCGGCAGATATTCATCCTCATAGCAGATTCGACGGGCAAAAACATCATACCAATCCGTCTCCCGCTGCCTGTATTTGCGGGCAATTCCCCAGCAGAACAGATCAACTGCTTGAAGACACGGATCTTCCAGCGAGTTTAAGTGCTCCACCGTAAAGCCCGTGTTCAGGGGAAGCTGGCCTTCAATGTACTTCTGAATATATTGGTTAAAATCCCGAATCTCGGAACGGTTTTTACTCTTGTCTACGATTAAACGGACATTGGTCTGGACATCGGAAAGCGGAATTTGCTGGATAATCAGACGCGACAAGAAGTTGTAGAGCTTGCTTTGGCCAGTGGCGGGATGAAACTTTGGATAAACCCGTCTTTTATTCAAAATAAGGGTATACAGAGACCATGAATCCGCCCGGATCTGGCGGTAAAAATAGAGTTTGACTGGCAGGCTGGTATTTGTGCCTTTCAGTTCCTTGCAATCCTTGTCTTTTTTGCATTTGCCCCTGACTTTGTTTTTAATTGTCCGAAGAATAGCCCTTTTTATATCGTCTCTGGCCCAGCCGTCATGGCAAATCAGAAGCCTCAGAATAAATTTTGAACTGGTTCCACGCCTCGAAAAATCAAAGCCCAGATCACCGGATTCATCCAAATAAATGTACAATACGAGCTCCTAAATAATGATGGAAGACATTCTAATGCCGGAAATAAAGCATTACTATAGTGCTTTTTACAAAAAGCACAAACGGGTAAAGGATTTGAGCAGAAACGGGAATTTTTCCCCAAAATGACCTAACTTGCTATAGATTAACAAGTTAACTATATACAAAAATGCTGGATTATAAAATTCATTTCCATATATAATGAGTCCAGGAGAAAAACGAAATTCGGTGCCCCGAGACTCTTGCGATCCCAGGGCGTAAATACTGTATGCCGGCGGAGCCGGGAAAACTCTTGTTGTAAGGAGACATAACATGTCGCGTAATTTTTCATTCAAAACTTTTTTCAGGTCTGTTTCCGCAACCCTTTTACAGAAGTATTTTGAGCATCATCACCTGCTCACCGATTTTGATTGGTCGCTGGAAAGTGACCAGTTGGCCGATGCTCTAAACGCGGAAATTGAAAAACTCTCAGACAACCATGCAGCGATCATCGAACAGGATTTTGCCACGATTTCGGATTTGGCAAACGAGGAATCCATTTTAGGCTTGATGGAAATTGCACGCGCTCTTTATGACAAGCCAGACCCTATTATTGACGAGATGATTCAGCAGTCCGGTTTTCTGAATCAGGTGTTGTGGATCAGTTTAGAACAACCGGATGTATACGAGTGGGTCATTCGCATGGAGCGGATGGAAAAGATGACGTTTAAAGAAGACTGTTTGGTGGGCAGGGGTTTGCATTGTTCAACAGACGATGAAGCGGTCGAAAACCTTAAAAAACGTATCCAGAAATTTTTTAAACATCAGCGACGCGGCCGAAATTGCCAGATTGATGTCTACGTCCGGCCTAACCCAACCCGTTACTGCTTTTTTGCGTATCCTGAAGATTATCCCAAGCGGGATTTAACCTACAGGAGCAGTCGGCTCGTGTCGGATGTGCGGCGGCCGGTGCTGGAGATTGTGTTCGTTTACGAACCGGAAAATGGGAACCTGAAAGTCCACGCCAGCAGAATGCGAAAAGTGGAGGTCATGCAAGCCGCCTTCTGTCAGGCTATCTTGGGATTGCCGGGGATTCCCAGCGGGAGTACGAGGGTGTATGACCTGGCCAAGTTACTGGATCCGTCTTTTCGGTTTCCAACCGATCCGGAAGATCTGGTGGAAGAGGTGTCCCTGAAAATGCTAAAGGTCACACTCGATCAAAATTATAACCGGAAAATTACCTGTGAGGGCAATCCGCAAAATGGTGGTGCTGAATTGGTCCAGAACATGATATCAGAGGCCATTACCGCTTGTGGTGGGAAGGACAGTTTCATTAAGGTAATGTCGGCCAAAATTTCTATGAAATTCAAGGCACCGGAAGGTGGCCGCAAAAGGAGTGTTACCTTTATCCTGACTGTTCCCAGCGGCTCGACTTTGGAAGATAAGCCGCATCACCATATCGCACGTAAGTATTTGGAAAAATGGGGCCTTGTGCGAACCTTGCTGACGGAAACGGAGGAAGCGGCCTGATGGAATTGAACGAGCTGTTGGAAGGACTTTTAAATCAGATTCACGGCGGCATGGAACCGTTTCTCAGTTATGATGATGTCAGTGAGTTGCCGCCGGAGCAATTCGAAGAAATGCAGCGGATCAAAATCCTCGTCGAGACCCGTCCGGCCAGGTATTTCACCTGTCGGGAATGTCCCGACGAGGACTGCGGGATGATTTCGCTGACTATCGATAGGGACAGAAAGACCGGCAAACAGATGGGATTCTTTCTGTGTCAAAAAGAACGCGGAGCCGGGCTTAAGAAGGTTGCCCTGGAACGGCTGCGGCGGTGGGAGATTCTGCCGGATAAAATCGAAGCCTATTTGAGATCTATTGCCCCCAAAAAGGAGAACCTCCCTCCTAAATCCAAGATCACAAAAAAGGAGGCCAATATTGCCATTCGAACATTGATCCCAGAGCTCAAGAGGGAGATGGGATTAAAAACAGACAAAGACTTTGAAAAAATAACAGCGAGGATACTGGCGGACAGGATTGGTTGCAGCCTTGGCTTAGTAAGCAGTTGCTCAGCCTGGAAAGCGTTTGTAAAAACACGATGCCAAAAGCAGACAACCTCTTCAAAGACGACCCGTCTTAACAAAGCCCTTTTAGATAATCTGTCCGCTGACGACAAGACACCTGATGAAATCGCAGCTGCAAAAGAGCTGGAGCAATTAGTCGCCGAGCAAAAGGCCGACATGGACCATCAGGACAATAAAAAAAACAGGGTTTTTCCAGATCGATAGCCCCCGTTCACGGGCTGTTCATGGCTTGTTCATGAACAGCCCGTAAAAATTTATCCCCTTTTTTTATATCAAAAACAGCGTTTTTCTGCCTCGAATCGCATTGTTCACGTGAACAGATTCATCCTACAGAGAATGACACTTTTTCTTTGTAGGAGTCATGAACAATGCAGGAAGAACATTTCACGGTTGGTCAGATCAGCGACCTGTTGCAAGAGCCCCCAGCCCGGATCAGCTATATCATCAGCAAACACCGCATCAAACCGACCGAGCGGATCGGGATTATCCGCCTGTTCAATGCCCAGCAGGTCGAGCTGATCCGGCAGTACCTCTATGACATTCAAATCCGGGGAGGGTGCTGATGTCCGCCTGCCCCCAAATCACCGCCCCTGCTCAGCTGGCGGGATACCTCACACTCCCCGAAGCGGCCAAACGACTGCCCCGCACCAACGGACGGCGGATTCATTCGTCGACCCTTTGGCGGTGGTGCCGCAAGGGATGCCGCGGCATCAAGCTCGACTACACCCGCGTCGGGCGAACGATCATGGTCACTGAGGAGGGGCTGAATCGGTTTTTCAGCGAACTGGCCAAGGCGGATGAACCTTCCGGCTCCCCGAACTTCAAATCCAGCCGCCGGAGACGACGCCGGCCAAGAAGTGCCCAGCGGCAGCGTGCCATTCAGGAATCCGAGGCCATCCTGCGGAAGGCCAAAATCCTGGTTTAACCCCATTTTTTATCGAAAGGAACGAACAGATGACTCTACTAAAATCCATTCACACGGGCAAACGCCCCGCCCCTCCGCGGCTGCTGCTGTACGGAACGGAAGGGATCGGCAAAAGCTCTTTCGCCGCCCAAGCCCTCAAGCCCATCTTCATTCCCACTGAGGACGGGCTGGGGGAAATCGACTGTGCCTCGTTCCCGCTGGCCAGGCAGCTGACCGAGGTCGAGGGGTATTTGAAGGCCCTGGCTCAGGAACCGCATGACTACCAGACGGTGGTGATCGACAGCCTCGACTGGCTCGAGCAGCTGATTTGGGAGGATTTGTGTCGCCTCAACAATGCGACCACCATCGAAAAGGTCGACGGCGGCTACGGCAAGGGCTACATCGCCGCCCTGCGCTTCTGGCGGCAAATCATCGATTCTCTCGATGTCCTGCACAAACAGCGCGGCATGGCCGTCATTTTGATCGCTCATGCCAAGATCGAGCGGTTTGAGGACCCGGAATCGACGGCGTATGACCGCTACTCACCCCGGCTGCACAAGCATGCCAGCGCCCTGGTCACCGAATGGGTCGATGCTGTCTTGTTCGCCACCCGCTCGTTCCGCACGGAGACCGAGGATGCCGGCTTTGGCCGCCAGCGGACGATTGCCGTCGGTGTCGGCCAGGAGGGAGGCGAGCGGATCCTCCGCACCACCGGCGGGCCGGCCTGTGTGGCCAAGAATCGTTACAAGCTGCCCTATGAGCTTCCCCTGTCCTGGGACGCGTTTGTCAATGCACTATCCAATCAACCCTTACAGAATCAGGAGTAAAAAACAATGGCTAATCTCAATGGTTTTGATGCAAACACGGTGGAACCGGTTCATGACTTTGATCCGATTCCAGCCGGCAAGTATGTCGCGGTGATCACCGCCAGCCAGTTCAAGGAGAACAAGAACAAGACGGGCCAGTACCTCGAGCTGACCTTTCAGGTCATCGAGGGTGACTACAAAAATCGCCACCTGTGGGCCCGGCTCTGTCTGAACCACCCCAATCCGACGACCTCGAAGATCGCCCGCGGGCATCTGGCGGCCATCTGCAAGGCGGTGGGTGTCCTGACGCCGCTGGACAGTGCCGAATTACACAATCTGCCGCTGGCCATCCATGTTGCCGTCAAAAAACGTACGGACACCGGCGAGCTGACCAACGAAATCAAGGGCTTTTCCCAGCGGGAATCGGCCGCTGCTCCGGCAGGAAACGGCCGATCCTCTATGGCGCCCTGGAGGAGATAGGCCGTGAATCGCAAACGCAAAGGGACTCGTCTGGAACACAAAACCATCGCGCAGCTGGCGGCCGCCGGATACGTTTGTATCCGGTCGGCCGCTTCCCTGGGGCCGTTCGACATCGTTGCCATGAGTCCGCTGGCCATTCGATGCATCCAGATCAAGGCCAACGACTGGCCCCGGCCGGACGAACGAGAAAGCTTGCGGAGGGCCGCCATGGGGCTGCCATCCAATGCCCGGGTCGAGTGCTGGCGATGGAATGATGGCGCCCGAGAACCCATCATCAAACGACTGGATGAACTTCCCTTATGAATGGAACTACTATGCTTCAATTACGACCTTATCAGCAAGAATCTGTCAACGCCGTCTATGATTATCTCCGAGATCGGGATGGTAATCCCTGCATCGTCATCCCGACCGCTGGCGGCAAGACCCCGGTGATGGCGACCATTTGCCGGGATGCGGTCAATCTGTGGGATGGCCGCGTGTTAGTGCTGGCCCACGTTAAGGAATTGTTGGAGCAAACAGCAGGTACGCTCCGTGACATGGCCCCGGATCTGGACATCGGGGTCTATTCAGCGGGACTTAGACGCAGGGACACCGAACACCGGATTATTGTGGCCGGGATTCAATCGGTCTACAAGCGGGCATGTGATCTGGGATCTTTTGACCTGATTCTTATCGATGAATCGCACATGTTACCCCCTGATGGCGAGGGACGCTATCGATCCTTCCTGGCCGATGCCCGAATCCTCAATCCCAATATCCGCCTCATCGGACTTACAGCCACGCCATACCGAATGACGACGGGCATGATCTGCGGGCCGGACAACCTGCTCAACGAGATTTGTTATGAGATCGGTGTTCGGGAACTGATCATCCAGGGATACCTGTGCCCCTTAAAAAGCAAGGCCGGCAAGCAAAAGGCCGACACCTCCGGCCTGCACATCCGCGGTGGGGAGTTTATCGCCGCCGAAGTGGAGGACCTGATGGACCAGGATGCCCTGGTCTCCTCGGCCTGCCGTGAAATCCTCGAGCAGACGGCCGATCGCAACAGCGTCCTGATCTTTGCCGCCAGCGTCCATCATGCCCGGCATATCCAACAAGTGCTCCAGCAGCGGACCCAACAGGAAGTGGGCCTGGTGACCGGAAATACACCGGCATCCGAACGGGCGGAACTGCTGGCCCGATTTAAGGGGCAACCCGTCCAGGCCGACATCTTCGGCCATCACAAACCGCCCCTCAAATACCTGGTCAACGTCAACGTCCTGACCACGGGATTTGATGCCCCGAATATCGATTGCGTGGTCTTGCTGCGTCCGACCAATTCTCCCGGACTCTATTACCAGATGGTCGGCCGTTCTTTCCGCCTCCATCCTTCCAAGCAGGACGCCCTGATCCTGGATTTTGGCGGCAATATTCTCCGGCACGGGCCGGTGGATGATCTGCAGATCCAGGAACGCCCCGGCGGCAATGGTCAGGCCCCAGCCAAGGAATGTCCCCAGTGCCATTCGGTCATCCATGCCGCCTATGCGACCTGTCCGAACTGCGGATATGAATTCCCGCCTCCGGAGCGGAAAAAACACGATTTTAGGGCCACCACCGCAAGCATTCTCTCCGGCCAGATGGAGGATACGGAGTACGAGGTGTTGAGCACACAGTATTCCCGCCATATCAAACGCAAGGCCGGGCCGGATGATCCTCCTACTCTGCGCGTGGAATACAAACTGGGCCTGGGGCACTGGCAGTCGGAGTGGATCTGCCTGGAGCATTCCGGCTATGCCCGGGCCAAGGCCGAGGCGTGGTGGCGTGCCCGCAGCGATGAACCGGTGCCGGACACGGTCGAGCAGGCCCTCGCCTTAGCAGAGGCAGGCGCCCTGGCGGAAACCAAACAGATCACCGTTCGCCGTATCTCCGGCCAAAAGTATGACCGCATCGTTGCCTATCAATTCGGGCCCAAGCCGCCCTTACTGGACGGCAGCCAGGAAAGAGACGATGGAACCCTGCCGGAATATTCCTGGGCAGGAGACGACATTCCTATTTGAGGATTTTTATGAACCAGCACGCCATCCAGTATCTTCATGCCGGCCTGTCCGTCTTGCCTGCCCATGTGCAGCTGAAGTTTGCAGCACTATCCCAATGGAAGCCGTACCAGTACCGCCTGCCGACCGAGGCCGAGGTGCAGGGATGGTTTGGCAATGGCCAGACTGGAATATGTATCGTGGCCGGTGCGGTTTCCGGCAACCTGGAGATGCTCGACTTTGACCTGCAGGCGGAGCTGTTTGAAGCCTGGCGGCAGCGGGTCCAGGAAGCGGCTCCAGACCTCCTGCCCCGGCTGGTTATCGAGACCTCCCAATCCGGCGGCCGCCATGTCCTCTATCGCTGCGATTCAGAGATCGGCGGCAATCTGAAACTGGCGCAGCGGAAACTGTGCTTGCCCAGTAGCGATGAGGTGGTCATCGGCCGCAAGGCCTACAAGCCGCGTCAGGACAAAGAAGGCCGCTGGCATGTGATCCTGACCCTCATCGAGACCCGGGGAGAAGGCGGCCTGTTCCTGTGTGCGCCCACGCCGGGCTATACCCTCCTGCAGGGCGATCTGACAAACCTGCCTGTCCTCACGGCTCAACAGCGGGAGTTTCTGCTGGAGGCCGCCTGGTCGCTGAACGAGTATATGCCTGAGCCAATTGATCTCCCCGCCTCCCCTGCCACAGCCTTGCGTCCCGGGGACGATTACAACGCCCGCGGCGATGTCCGTGCCCTGCTCCAGTCCCATGGCTGGACCTGTGTCAAGGGCGGCCAGAATGAATACTGGCGCAGGCCGGGCAAAACCGCCGGCTGGTCGGCCACTTTCAAAAACGGCATCTTCTATGTCTGGAGCACCAATGCCTATCCGTTCGAATCGCAAAAACCCTATTCGCCGTTTTCTGTCTATACCCTCCTGGAACATGGCGGAGACTTCAGCAGAGCGGCGGCGGAACTGTCCAAACAGGGATTTGGACAAAAACCAGATGCCTGCCCTGCCGATGTAGATTTGTCGGGCATCTTGACATCCCCCGAAAAGCCGCTGCTGGAAGATCCCGGGCCGATTCCGGAGGCCCTCTTTTCCGTACCGGGCTTTATTGAACGGCTCATGAAGTTCTGCCTCGATACCGCTCCCTATCCCAACAAGGCCCTGGCCTTCTGCGGAGCCCTGGCCCTGCAATCCTTCCTGGCCGGCCGCAAAATCAAGGAACCCGGCGGACTCCGGACCAACATCTACCTGCTGGCCCTGGCCAGTACAGGGACGGGCAAGGACTGGCCGCGGAAGATCAACGCCAACATCCTCCACCTCATCAATGCCTCCAGCTGCCTGGGCAATCGATTTGCCAGCGGCGAAGGCATCCAGGACGTCATGGGGGCCAATCTGAATATGCTGTTCCAGACCGATGAGATTGACACCATGCTGCGATGCATCAATACCTCCCGCGAAAGCCGCTACGAGAGCATCCAGGATACCCTCTTAACGTTCTATACCTCCAGTGACAGCGCCTTTCCCATGCGGACCAAGGCGGGGATGAAAGAGTGCGTCTCGATCCGCAATCCTCACCTGACCATCTTCGGTACGGCTACCCCCAAAAATTACTACCAGGCCCTCAGCGAGCGGATGATGACCAGCGGCTTTTTCAGCCGGATGCTGATCGTCGATGTCGGGGAACGGCCCTTGTGTGAGCAGGCGGGTGATATTGACAAGATCCCGTCCGAAATTCTGGATACGGCTGAATTCTGGCAGGAAAAAACCCGGCCCTCTGCCAAACACAATCTGTCCTGGGAAAATCCCAATCCCCCGGTGGCCCCCTATCAAGGGAAGGCAGGGAAACTGTTGTTCGAGTTCCAGCGGCAGTCAGACCTGAACCACCGGGCAGCAGAGGCCCAGGATGAAGTCGCCAAGGCCGTCTGGTCACGGGCCGCCGAGAACGCTCGCAAACTGGCCCTGCTGTATGCCTGCAGCGAAACCCCCCAGAAGCCATTGATTAGTGAGCAGGCGGCCCAGTGGGCCATTGCCTTTGTCCATCACCAAGTCCGCCGTCAATTGTTTATGGCCGGCATCTATGCCGCAGAAAACAGTTTCCATGCCGATTGCCTGAAGCTCAAAGAAAAACTCCGCAACGAGCCGGGCAAGCAGCTTCTACATAGCGTGCTCCTGAAGCGCATGAAAACTGATAAAGATTCGTTCAGGAAGATCATCGAAACCCTAATTGAACAGGGAGATATCCTGGTCAAGGAAAGCACATCTGCAACATTTAAGGGGACTGTATATGTCTTGTGTGAGTAAAAAACCCTTCCCCAAACGTTTCACCTCAAAAGGGGTGAAACGTTCCATTTTCGTGGGCAGCGATAAATACCCAGGTATAATACTCCCCGAAAACTGAGCGCATAATTAAGGTGGATTTGTCGCCTGAGA
>JBBFLK010000038.1 GCA_037479115.1 Anaerohalosphaeraceae bacterium
CAAGAATCCAGTCGGCGCTCATCACGGTGGCCAAACGATGGGCAATAATAAACGTCGTTCGTCCGCGAATCAGATTCTGCATGGCCTGCTGAATCCAGTATTCTGATTCTGAATCCAGCGAGCTGGTGGCTTCGTCAAAAATCAGAATGGGCGGATTCTTCAAGAACGCCCGGGCAATGGTAATCCGCTGTTTTTGTCCCCCGGAGAGCATCAGTCCCCGCTCTCCGACCTCCGTATCAAACCCCGCCGGCAGGGCCTGAATAAAATCCAGTGCGTGGGCCGACCGCGCCGCCTCTATCACCTCTTTCTCTGAAGCGGAAGGATTGCCGTAAAGGATATTTTCCCGAATGGTTCCGCTGAAAAGCATCGGCTCCTGCAGAACCATTCCAATGGCCTTCCGCAAAGAAGGTACTTTGATGTCCCGCACATCGATGCCGTCAATTCGCACCGCGCCGGACTGCACATCGTAAAAGCGCGGAATCAGACTGACCAGGGTGCTTTTGCCCGACCCGCTGGGGCCGACCAGAGCAATCCGGCTGCCTGGCTCGGCTGTGAAGTGGATGTCCAGCAGCACAGGCCGGTCCGGCTGATAGCCGAACCAAACGTGTTCGAACTCCACACGTCCCTGAACCGAAGGCAGGTCCACGGCGTCCGGACGGCTGCGGATATCGGGCTGCTCGTCCATAATCTGAAAGATGCGGTCCAGCGCCGCCAGGGCGTTGGCCATGACCACATTCAGCTCGGAAAACCGCTGCATCGGCAGGTACAGCGGCCCCAGATACATCATCAGCGCCACCAAATCGCCGACGGTCATCGCCCCCTTGAGCACCCGCATTCCGCCGAAGGCAATCACCACGAGCGGAGCCAGCCCAATCAGCGTGCCGGTAACGGCCTGATTGAGTCCCTGCATCAGAATCCGCTGCATATTGATGGAAAAGAGCTTCTCGGATTGTCGGCGGAATCGCCGTTTTTCCGTTTTTTCTCGACCGAAAGCGTGAATAACGGCGGTGGCGGAAATCCGCTCGCTCACATCGCCGGCCATTGTCGCCAGTTCATCCTGAATCCGCATGGTTGCGGCGCGAATGCTGGTGCTGAAACGGCGGAAAAAGAACAGATAAACCGGATAGGTCGCCAGGGCCGCCAGAGCCGTCGGCATGTCGATTCGAAAGACAAAAAAGAGGATGGCAATCAGGGCAGCGGCGTCCATCCAAGTATTGGTCAGAGCTGTGCCGACCAGATTTTGAGCCAGAGCGATGTCGCTGATAAGGCGGGAGACGATTTCCCCGCTGCGGTGCCGACTGAAAAACGAAGCCGACAGCCGCAGGATTCGCCAGTACAGTTCATACCGCAGATGAAACACCGCCCGGTGACTGGCCTTGTCTGCATAGATGTGCCGGATGTACACAAACGGCGCATAAAGAAACAGGTACACGGCGGCCATCGCCCCGGTGCACAGCAGCAGTTGCCGCATTTTTTCTTCTGAAGGCAGGGTTGCGTTTAAGAACACCTGATCCACCAGATAGCGTGTCACCTGCGGGGTCAGCAGCGGCACTGTAAATTTGACGATACCGCCCAGCACTGCCAGCACCAAGTATCCGCTGTACGGCCGCACATATCCCAGAAAACGAATAAAATTGTTTCTTTTTTGAGCCATTCGGATTTCACAAATACGGGTGCCTCCTCGCGGAAAGATTTTATCCGAAAGAGGCGGCGGAAGAAAGTCTTCTTTGAAACAGCCCCAACTGTCTTTTAGAAGGTGTGGATGATTTGCAGTCCGAATGCGGGCGGCTGAATGCGGTACATCCCCGGGAAGTCATTGGTAAAACCGAACTTGCGCTTGCCCAAGTCTTTGTCGAACCATCCCAGAATGTTATAGGCATCCAGACGGAACGTGGTGTTGGCGCTGTATTTGTACTCCAGACCCATATTCCAGAAATAGCTGGGCTCGAACGATTCCAGACCGTTTTTCTGGTCAAACCGGGCCGGACTCCAGGCAAAAAGACGCGCATAGTCCTTGCCGCCGGGCCAGCCCCAATAAAAGATTGCTGAACTGCTCAGCGTGCACCGCTCGTTTACGTGCCATAAAAGACGCAGTTTTGTTTCATGGTTGGCCCAGTTGGCAAAATTATTGCCGCGCCCGCTGTAAGCCGCCGTTTCTTCGATGGATGTGATACCCTTGAAAAGCGAGACGTCGTCCAGTTGGGTGTAAGTTTGCGAAGCCGAAAACTCCACCCGGTCGCTGGGTTTGTAGAGAATTTCTCCTTCGGCTCCATAGGATTTCAGATTCGCTACCAGACCTGTGCCGCCCAGACTGCTTGAATAACTGACCAGGTCCTGGTCGTGGATAAAGTAGCCGGCTGCCAGCCACAGATTCCGGTTGTGCTGACGTTCATAGCGGATTTCGAAGGCGTCCAGCGTTTCATAATCGCTGTTGCTTTTGCCGGCCATATCGCTTCGCTTCATATTTTCTGCGACATCTGTCCGCGAGGCGCGAGCCAGCATCAGCTTAATTGTATCTTCGGGAGAAGGGGTAAAAATCAGGGTTCCCCGCGGCGAAAACATCTGCTCTACAAACGTATGATCGTCCATACGAGCGCTGAAAAAGGCCGTCAGCCAGGAATTGACCGTCCATTGATATTCACCGATCAAAGACCGCATATCTGTGCCCCAGCGCGGCATTTCGGTGCGGTTGCCCATAATGTAATTGAGTGTCCGGTCTTCCCCAATGGGGTCCAGACCGAATTCTTCGTGGCTCCATTCGCCTCCAAAGGCTGCCTTGTGATTTTCATTCAGGTTCCAGTTGGCCATAATCCGTCCGTTGTATTCATCTTCGCGGTAGACCACTTCTCGGCTGAATCCCCACGGGGTGGACTCAAACTGAGTCAGGTCATAGCTGAACCGGTACAGCACGCTGAACGCATCAGAAACCTCCTGTTTGTATTCAGCGGTGAGGGTTCCCTGTGCATAGCCGACCCCGTAAGCAATATCCCGCTGCGGCCAGCCGCCCTCGAGCGGACGAAATTCGCACTGGTCGACATATTCCCCGCCCTGGGTGAAGCGTGCCCAGATATTCAGATCCCCCAGTGTATAATGGGCATGCAGCTTCGCTCGCGGCCTTCCTCGATAGGCCTCATTGTAGTTTTTCATGAAATCCGGGTTGTGGTAATATTCATCTACCCCCAGCTGATAGCCCGGCTGATTGGGAGTTCCCCACCAGCCGGAGGGGCCGCCTTCCTTGTACGCGCCCGGTCCGCAAAGGTATCGCAGCGGCGACTTGGAGGGTTCGGCACCGGGATACAGGGAGCCGCCGGCATACACCAGCAGCCCTTCGTCTTCGGAGAACATCCGTCCCCATTTCAATTCTGCAGAGTAGTATTCTTCGATGATACCCGAGCGAAAGGCCGCTTCCGTTCCCTGAAACGTCTTCGGGTCATCGATGATCAAATTGATGACCATTGACAGGGCGCCGGCTCCGTACAGGGCCGAACCGGGACCGCGAATGACCTCAATCCGCTGAATGTCGCGGAGCATCGGCAGGTCCCGCTCACTGTACACACCGAAATCCGTCTTTTCGTTCATCTGCCGTCCGTTAACCAGCAGCAAATATTTATCATCTTTGCCTAAAATGCCCCGCAACCCCATATGCCGCGGCTTGGTGCCGGTAAACACCCACTGAAAGTTCGGCACGTAGATTTCCAGCAGCTCGATCAGACTTCGTGCTCCGGACTGGAGAATCTGCTGACGCGTGATGACCGTCATCGTCATCGGCATTTTGCGTTTGGTAGTCTCGGTCAATGAAGCCGTGCTGATTTCTACGTTCATCAGTTCTTCCAGAGACATTTCGAATAAGTCAGGGGTGTGAGTCTGGTCTTCGGCGGCGGGAGTCAGGGAGGAGGCACTGCTGTCCGGCAAAGTCTTTCCGAAAGAAATCCGGACAAAAAAAACTACTAATCCCATATGAAACAACACGATTGCTGTCCGCTTCATAAAAGGGCCCTCGTCTGTCTGCTGTTCTGTTTGGAGAGACTCCTTGCGTGCGATTTCGGAGAAAAAAAGGAGAGCGATAAACCTTTTTTTGCGAAAAACAGCAATTTTTGCGGAAAGGAAAATCGGCGTCCTATAAAAAGCAGGAAAAATGCAGCGGGCTGCTGAAAAGAGCGTTTGAGCTGAGGAGAAAGGGATTCATTGAAAAGGATGGACAACGTCGGATAACCGCCCTTTTTCCCCGAACAGCGGGTTATGGAATCAATGAAAGGGTTCGACTGATATAATCTACAACAGCATCTTCTTCGTTGGAGGCGATGATTTCATCGGCATAAAGTTTCAGGGATTCGTGTGCATTGGCCACGGCGACGGCCCGGCCGGCGTTTCGAAACATCTGTATATCGTTGATATGGTCGCCGAACACCACGACATTGTCCATCGCAAATCCGTACATTCGGGCCAGCTCCGCGACAGCCTTGGATTTACAGGCGGCGGCGTCGTGAATCGTCAGCCACCAATGACCGTTGGAGTAGGGATTTTGAAAATGAAAGCATTCAAGCCGTTTGCCGTATTTTTTCTCCAGACACCGGGCCAGCAGCTCAACCTGCCGGTCTTCCCCCATCACCGCAAACGAGACTACTTGAAGCGAAAGCACCTTTTCCAGCGGTTCCATCCGGCACAGGCGGGCACGGCTGTGCTCCATCAGGACCCCGTGAAACCAGTGCATCTGTTCGTTCAGCAGGTCCTGATAATACAGTTTGTCGGAACGGCCGTCGAATCCGCAGATAAACGGAGCCAGCCCGGCTCGGCGAATTTCTTCATACACCGCTTCGGCCAGATTTTTTTCAATGGCTTTGACCTGCAGAGCCCGGCCGGTGGCAAAATCCGACAAAAACGCCCCGTTGACGGCAATCACCGGCAGGCGCAGCGGCACCCCTTTCAGCAGCGGCACAATCTCGCTCCAGGTGCGGGCGCTGGCGACGGTAAAGTTTACCCCCGCCTCCAGCAGTTCGCACAGCCGGCGGCGGCTGGTTTCCGAAAGTGTTCCGTCATTGCGCAGCAGCGTGCCGTCCAGGTCTGAGACATACAGGATGCGGCGAATATCCGAATCCACGTTTTATTCCTGCGGAAGTTTGGCCAGGTCTCTGTCCGTGCCGGCCACCATCAGGATATCACCGGCATAAATCACCGTATCGGGCATGGGGACGTTAATAATGCTGTCCTCATCCTCTGCGTGGGGGCCGCTTTCCCGCTTAATGGCTACCAGATTCACGTTGTATTTCTGACGCAGCTGGAGCTCGCGGACGGTCTTGCCGTGGAAACTGTCGGCCGCTTTTACCCGTGCTAGACTGTACCCCGGCGCAAAATCAATTTTTTCGTCAATATGCGGGGCAATCAGCTTGTATGCCCATCGCTGGGCGGTCTCGATCTCAGGATAAATTACCTCTGTCGCCCCCACTGCACTGAAGACCTCTCCGGCTGTCAGGTCCGCGGCCCGGGCGTAAATTTTCGGCACCCCCAGCTGTTTGAGATTCACAACTGTCAAAATTGCCGATTCAAAGGCCCGGCCCCGCTCGCCCATTCCCACAATAGCCACATCGACCGTGTCCACGCCCTGTGCGCGGAGGGCTTCAATATCCGTGCTGTCCAGACGGACGGCATGGCTGACCTGATCGCGGATGTCTTCAATAATTTCCCGTTCACGATCGATGGCAATCACCTCTGCTCCGCTCATTGCCAGAGCAATTGCCAATTTTTTCCCGAACCGCCCCAGCCCGATGACTGCAAACCGTTTCATAAGGTCTCCTCGGTTAACCCACCACAACCGGCTCCGACGGGTAGTCGAAACCGGCTGGCTTAATTTCGTGCGTCAGCCCCGCCACAAGTGTTAGCGGTCCCAAGCGCCCGATCAGCATTGTGAATATGATAATCCATTTGCCGGCGGTTGTCAAAGACGGTGTAATCCCCGTGCTCAGCCCCACGGTTGCCAGGGCCGAGGCCGCTTCAAACAGCAAATCCAGAAAGGCAAACTGGCTGTGCCGCTCCGTAATCGCCAGTCCCAGCGTCGCCGTCAGCAGCGTCAGGCCGAACAGAAACACCACCGTAACCGCCCGGCCCACAACCAGCAGCCGAATCGAGCGGCGAAACATCTCCACGTCCCGCCGTTTGCGAAAGGACGCCCAGGCAATCATCACCACCACCGCAAAGGTGACGGTCTTGATGCCGCCGGCCGTAGAACCGGGCGAGCCGCCGATAAACATCAGCACAATCAAAACAAACCGCGAGGCCTCCGAAAGCGAGGCAATGTCCACCGTATTGAAGCCGGCGGTTCGGGCGGACACGGAATGGAAAAAGGCCGTCAGAATATCCCCCCGATGCGGGCCTTCCGGACGGCAGGTTTCAAACAGCAGCAAGGCTCCCGTCCCTCCGGCAATCAGCAGCGCACTGACAGTCAGCACAATCTTGGTCTGAAGCTGCATCCGCACCGGCGAGCGGGCCGTAAACACAAGACCCGGATGCTTCAGTCTGTAAACAAACCGAACCAGATGGTCCTGGGCCATGCTGAGCAGGTTGTACAGCACACTGAAGCCCAGACCGCCCAGAACAACCAGCGGAGCAATCACCAGATAAACGCGGGCGGATGTCTTGTAGCTCATCAGATTGTCTGAAAATAAACTGAATCCGGCGTTGCAGAAGGCACTGACCGAGTGGAAAATGCTGCAGAACCACCGGCCCTCCGGGGCGGCCAAACGTCCGTCTCCCCCCTGCCACATCGAATACAGCGCCAGGGCCCCGACGGTCTCAATCAGCAGGGTAGTCAGGATGATAAACGCAATCATCCGAACGATGCGGCTGAGGGTCTGGGTGTTCAGCAGGTCCTGCATGGCCGCCGACTCCCGCACACTCAGCGCCTGGCCCAAAATCATCGCCATCACCGCTCCGAAAATCACGATTCCCAGCCCGCCCAGCTGAATCAGGGTCAGAATAATCATCTGCCCCATCGTCGTAAAGTCCTTGCCGGTATCTTTGACAATCAGACCGGTTACACACGTAGCGCTGGCGGCTGTGAACACCGCATCCGTAAAAGACAGCGACTCCAGATTGTGAGAGCGCGGCAGCATCAGCAGACCGGAGCCGGCGGCAATCAGCACCACGAACAGACTGGCCAGCGCCCGCGGAGGATTTTTGCCCGTCGCCGCCGCCGCCACCATCGTCCGGCACAGCTTGACAATCACCTGGAGCACCAGATACGTGTCAATCGCTACCAGAATCGCCAGCCGCGCCCCGCCGGCGGAAAACCAGCGTCCGGCGCCGACCACCGACAAAAACAGTATCGACAGCAGCGGAATTTCAAACCAGTTGTATTTCAAAAACTCCCGGCGGGATTCCGCATTCGAGAATCGGACCGCTTTTTCCGTCAGAAAAACGGCCAGACAGACAAACTGAACGGTGTAAAGCACCTTCGCCGGCAGCAGCAGCCGGTCAAAGCCGTACAAGAGCACAAACGTAGCGGCCACCGTTGCGACCGCCAGACCATTGGCGGCCATCACGGCCCGCTCTACGGCGGCATTTTTGTAGTGAATCCTCATACTTTTAGAGTTCTTACCGTCTTTGGGCGGTTTTTTCCAGCATATTTTCAGCCGACATCCGCCAGCCCCAGCGACGCTCCGAACCGCTCAATCAGGGCCTTGCGCAGGGCCGCATGTTCCGCACCGGACAGAATCGGGTCTTTCCGAACCAGCTCAAATGCCTGTTTGCGAGCGAACGTCAGCAGGTCAAAATCCTCGACAATGTTGGCGATTTTCAAATCCGGCAGGCCGTGCTGGCGGGTGCTGAACAATTCTCCCGGTCCTCGAAGACGCAGGTCTTCCTCGGCAATCTCAAAACCGTCGCACGTGCGCGTCAGCACCTCCAGCCGCTGCCGGGCCTCCGGATTGTCCGTTTCGGCAAACAGCAGACAATATGAGCGGTTTTGTCCGCGTCCGATTCGGCCGCGCAGCTGATGGAGCTGGGCCAGCCCGAACCGCTCGGCATTTTCAATCACCATCAGCGTCGCATTCGGCACATCCACACCCACTTCAATCACCACCGTGCTGACCAGAATCTGAATGGTCCCGCTGCGAAACTCCGCCATTATCTGCTTTTTTTCTTCGGCCGGCATCTGGCCGTGAAGAAGCCCCACCCGGAATTCCGGAAAAACGGTTTTGGACAAAAGATGATACTCCTCCGCCGCCGCTTTAAGCCGGCCGTTCTCTTCGGAACCGTTTTCGCTGTCAATGCGGGGGTACACAAAATAGGCCTGCCGGCCCGCCTGAATCTGCCGGCGCAGAAACTCCATCGCTTCGCGGCGTTTGTCCGGCGGCACCCATCGCGTAATCACCTCTCCGCGGCCGGGCGGACGGTGCCGAATCACCGACACATCCAGGTCCCCGAAAACCGTCATCGCCAGTGTCCGGGGGATAGGAGTGGCCGTCATCACCAGACAATGCGGCGCGGCGCCTTTGCGCAGCTGCGCCCGCTGATGCACGCCGAACTTGTGCTGTTCATCAATCACCGCCAGCCCCAAGTCCGCAAACGCAATATCCTCCTCCAGCAGGGCAACAGTGCCCACGACAATGTCGATCTGTCCGCTGCGCAGCTGTTCGGCAATCCGCTCCCGCTCTGCCGGCGGCAGTCCGCCCACCAGCAGCGCCCGGCGGACTCGGCTGCCTTTGAGATACCGTTCAATGCTCTCGGCGTGCTGACGAGCCAGAATCTCCGTCGGGGCCATAATCGCCGCCTGCTTGCGGTTGGCGACCGCCAGCAGCGCCGCATACAGCGCCGCAACCGTCTTGCCGGAGCCGACATCCCCCTGAAGCAGCCGGTTCATCGGAACGGTGCGGCTCATATCCTGCACGATTTCCCGAATGACCGTCTCCTGGTCCTCTGTCAGAATAAACGGAAACCGCTGTCGAATCCGCCGGTCAATTTCCTCTGTCCAGAGCATCGGAAAGGCGCGGCACTGATGTTCCATCTGGTGCCGGCGAACGGCCAGCCCCAGCTGCATCAGAAACAGCTCATCGTATTTAAGGCGCCGCAGGGCTCGCCGGACGGCCTCTTCATCCTCCGGCCGATGAATCTGCCGATAGGCCTCTGCACGCCCGCAGAAGTCATTCTTTTTCAGGAACTCCTGCGGATAAAACTCCGGCAGCTGCTCACAGAGAACATCGAGGGAGGATTGAATGATTTTCTTGATTTGCCAGGAAGGAAGTTTGGCGCTGGCCGGATACACCGGGCCGCTGAAGGCCTCGATATCCTGCGGCTCATCCGCCCGCAGAATATGGAATCTCGGATTGGTCAGCTGCAGCTGGTGCTTGTATTCGCTCACCGTCCCGATGGCCGCCAGACGCTGGCCGGGCTCAATCTGGTTTATCAGGTATTTGCCGTGAAACCACACAATCCGGCAAACCCCCGTCTCGTCCGCCAGCATCACTTCAAAGAACGGTATTTTCCGGTGCGCCTGATAATCCGTCTGCTCCACAATCCCAATCACGCAGACGGTCTGGCCCTTTCGCAGGTCGGCGATTTTCGTCGGCTCCGGCGCAAACCGCCAGTCGCGCGGAAAATAATTCAGCAGGTCCTGGGCTGTATGCACCCCCAGTTCCGCCAGCGCCTCGGCTCGCGCCGGCCCGACCCCTTTCAGATATTGAACCGGCATTGCCGGTGTTACGGCTGCTTTTGGATGCATCGATTCAGACACGCCGCCGCACTCTCCGCCTTCCCGTCATACCTCACCAAAGCCGTACCGGCCGATGAGTTTGACAAACCGGCATCCGCAGACACTCGCCGGATGCAGAATGCCATTTTCTTTTTTATACACCGTCAGGGTCTGGGTCCAGGACTCCCCGATCGGGGCGACCAGAAGTCCCCCTTCGGCCAGCTGTTTTTCCAGCGGCGGAGGCACCGATGGAACGGCGGCCGTTAAGAGGATTCGCTCAAACTGCATCTTTTCCTCCGGCCAGCCGACACTGCCGTCTCCGACATAGAACTCCACATTTTCGATTCCCAAACGGGCCAGGACGGCCTGGGCGCGCGCCGACAGCTCGCTGAACCGCTCGATGGTATAGACCTTTTTGCACAGCAGGGCCAGCACGGCCGTCTGATAACCGGACCCCGTGCCGATTTCCAGCACGGTCTCATCGCCTTTGAGCCGAAGGCACTGCGTCATCAGCGCGACGATATACGGCTGGCTGATGGTCTGCCCCAGCCCGATGGCCAGCGGATAATCCGAATAGGCCTGCGCTGCATACTCCGGCTTGACAAACCACTCGCGCGGCAGACGGCCCATCACCTCCAGCACCCGCGAGTCGGTAATGTCCCGGCCTTTCAGGTCCTGCTCAATCATCTGACGCCGCTGTTCGGCAAACCGCTCACTTTCCTGAAAACTGACCATGTCGTTTATCTTGATAGAGAAATCCCTTTTTTGCAAAGTTTTTTTGGGACCCATTCGTCCTTGCACGAGCTCCCTGCAAAGACCATAATGTACAAATAGAACACATACAGAAAAGGAGAAACAAGATGCAGAAAACACGAAAGTACCTGCCGGTGTTTCTGATGGTCTTCGGACTGGGCTGTGTGCCGTCTCTGTATGAACTGTACACGGAGGATACGGTTGTCTTTGACCCCAAACTGGTGGGGTGCTGGCAGACGGAGAAGGGAGAGCTGTGGTGCTTTACCCGCCGTTCGAACACCAGCAGTTATGACCTGACGATTGTCGAGGAAAGCGAAAAGCGCAGCTATATGCTGGCCTATCTGGTTGAAATCGGGCCTCATCGCTTTCTGGATATCTCGCCGAAGGAATTGAAACGGCCCGACCTGGGCGGCTGGCAGGAGTATCACCTCCAGCCCGTTCATACCTTCTATCTGGTGGAGGCGACGGAGCCCAATCTGCTGCTGGCGGCGATGATGCCGGAGGCGATGGAGAAGCTCCTGGAGGACAAGCCGGCGCTGCTGAAGCATGAGAAGGTTCGCGACCGGCTGGTTCTGACGGCCTCGACGCCGCAGCTGCAGGAGTTCCTGAGCAACCCGGAGATGGTGGACCTGGTTTTCGGTGAGGCCGCCGCTCTGAAGCCCTATAAAGGCGGGTCGTCCGACTGAAAAACAGGGCGAAATCCGGAGGTTGAATCTCGGGTTTTATGGATAGAACCGCTCGAAGGGGAAATTGCGAATCATATAGGCCAAATCCGTCCCTTCGCCAGCCGGAATCTCGCTGAAATTGACTCGCTGTTCTTTGGCCATTTTGAGGGTGGATTTGTCCACCCAGCGGTGTTTTTCTCCGTGTCCGTCGGCAAACCCGAGGATGCTTCGGCCCAGATGGGCAATCGAAATCGGGTCGATCCAGGTATTGGGCGTCTGGGGCTTGATGACCCAGGAATTGACATTCATTCCGCGGCCGTCCACTTCTTCGACAAGGATGTATTTGTCTCCGGGTGATTTGATGGTGGTGGTTTTCAGATGAGGATAATAGCCCTGCCACTGAATCTCTGAAACGGAGTTGGGGCCTATGCCTGCGGCGAGGGAATAACTGCGGTATCCGCCGACACCGGTGCCGTTGGCCGTTGTCGGGGGATACAGGTGGCGTTTGTCGGATGGGCAGTGATAGATGTCGGCTCCTTCGGAGTAGGGAAAGAGCAGGCCTTTTTCGATTCCCCGGATTTCATCTTCGGCCGTAGAGTTTTCCGGGGTGACGGTTGTGCCGTCCTGCCGCTGGGGGGAAGCCACCCAGCAGTAGAGGGGGTCCCGGGTAGAGCCGACCATCGAACCGACGATGCGGCTGTTGTTCTCGTAGGCATAAACCGTCCAGGCCTTGGACAGGCCGTTGACATGGGTCAGGCAGATGGTCCCTTCCGCCTGCAGTTTGGCCGACTTTAAGGCCGGCAGGACAATCGCCAGCAGCAAACCGATAATCGCGATAACCACCAGCAGCTCAATCAGCGTAAAACCGGGTTTTTTCCTCATAATCAGATTCCCGCCCTGTTTTATCCTGTATTTTGTCATTTTAAACGTCCTCCTTATAAAGCAATGCCGCCGGCCGGGGCTGTTTCCAAATTTTTTTTCGACGCATGGAAAAATTGTGTTTTTGGACCGGGAATGGGATTGCGGGGTGTCGTGGACAGCCGGCATTTGGGAAACGGCACGATTGAAAAAATCGGGGAATGGGGAAATTGTGTGTTTTTGAGCGAAAAAGAGGGTTTTGGGCGGAAAAACATCGGGAAAAGTCCCGATTGAAACGCGCCCAAACGCGCTGCAAACGTGCCGCAAACGAGATGGAAAAGAGGTATTTTAACCACGGAAGAACACGGATTGGGAAAAGGAAGAATGAAGAATGGAGAATGAAGAAAAAGCGACCGGGGGGCGGGTGAAGATGCTCGGCGTTTTGCAGCCCATTTGTTCCTCCTTCTATTGTTGGGGGTATTATACCACAGAGGGGGGCAAAAAGCAACCACGGATTCCACAAAGTATATATAACCACGGATTACGCAGATTACACAGGTTTTATTTCACCACGGATTTACACGGATGGACACGGATTTGAAAAATGAAGAATTATGAATGAAGAAAGGGTGGCCGGAGGGCGGTAACCAGATTCCGGCGGGCAGCGGAAGGATTGAACAAAGTATTTAACCACGGATGGACACGGATTACACGGATTCCAGCAAAGGGCAAAATCCGAAATACGAAGCTCGAAATTCGAAAAAAAGCGAGCAGCCAGACTCCAGCGGCCAGCGGCCAGTGACCAGCAGGAGGAGAAAAACCAAAGCACGATCCGTCTTCGCTGCGCTACGACGCGACAGAAAATTCGAAGCACAAATTCCTAAGCTCTATACTCTAAACAATCTCGAAATTCGAAAAAAGAAACGGATGAACGGCGGGGCAGATATCAAAGGGAGTTGTTGAAAAAGAAAGGGGTGTTTTGTAAGATGGCGGCACAAAAGGAGGCAAGGAGAGAAGTCTGCCGACTTTTCGAAGAAACCTGTGTTCATTAAAAAACTGTTTGAGGCCGCCAAGTGCACTGGGCAAAGAGATTTCACCACAGAAGGATAGCGGTGATTTCACCACGGATTACACGGATCACACAGATTTTAGAACTACAGGCGGATAAGGTTTTTAACCACGGAGTACACGGATTTCATAGAGATTGTTTCATCACAGATTGGAAAAAAGAAGCCGGGATTTTCAAGCCGCAAATAAGCAGGAACCGGGCTTCTCTTTTTCGGATGGCTGGTTTATACTAAAGCCCAAAATTGAAAGGGCTATGAGTTTATGGGAGCACCGCAGCGGATTTTGGAGCTGGTGGAGCAGTTCAGCCGGAATTTCGAATCGTACAAGAGCGGACGGTATAATGAAGCCCAGGTCAGACGGGAGTATATCGACCCGTTTTTTACGGAACTGGGATGGGATGTGGAAAACCGCAGGGGATATGCGGAGGCGTACAAGGATGTGATTCATGAGGACGCTATCCGGATCGGCACTGCGGTCAAGGCACCGGATTATTGTTTTCGGATCGGAGGGGTTCGAAAATTTTTTCTGGAGGCCAAAAAGCCGTCAATTAATCTGAAAGATGAGCCCAGCGCGGCATATCAGCTTCGCCGGTATGCGTGGTCGGCCAAACTGCCCTTGTCTATCCTGACAGACTTTGAAGAGTTTGCGGTGTATGACTGCCGGAGCAAACCGCACCCGTCGGACAAGGCATCCACCGCACGGGTGATGTATTTTCACTATACGGATTATCCACAGCGGTGGGAGGAAATTGCCGAAGTCTTTTCGCGTGAGGCGGTTTTGAAGGGCTCGTTTGACCGGTATGCGGAAAGCAGCAAGCGCAAGAAGGGTACGGCAGAGGTTGATGAGGCGTTTCTGGCAGAGATTGAACAATGGCGAGAGGAACTAGCCCGAAATCTGGCACTGCGAAATCCTTCGCTGAGCGAACGAGAACTGAACTATGCGGTGCAGAAGACGATTGACCGGATTATCTTTCTTCGGATTTGCGAAGACCGGGGGATAGAACGGTACGGTCAACTGCTGGAACTGGTTAACGGAGAAAGAACGTATGAGCGGCTTCTGGGGCTGTTTCGCCGGGCAGATGACCGATACAACTCAGGGCTGTTTCATTTTACACAGGAAAAAGAACGTGCAGAGAAGCCGGATACTCTCACGCCGACACTAGTACCGTTTCCATTAAATAAGTTTTAGTTTTGTTGAGTTTGTTTATTGCGA
>JBBFLK010000039.1 GCA_037479115.1 Anaerohalosphaeraceae bacterium
CGGACAAATCAGTTCAGAAATATCCTGAAAGTATTGCTGAACTCTTTTTTGGATAAACTCCGTCCCCGTCGGCTGCAAGGTGGGGGATAACTCTCACGTGAAGGACTCCTTATCCGTCTGCCTTGCCCTGATTTTCTCCTGCCTAATTTTATTTTTTCACCGATTGCCCTGATGGCTGCCCTCTGATGCTATTCTTAAAATTATCTATTTTCGGCAGAATTTGTCAAGAAAAAATGAAGAAGTCTTTGGGATAATTGGAGTATTACATCTCTCTAAGAAAGCGGATTCGGTGTATAGAGAATTGTGGAATGAACTGCGGCAGGGTGCTGCAAGGGAGCCGCAGGGAAATTTCTGTTCACGTGTGAAAAACCGGCTGCCGTTATGGAGAAGGGGGATGGAGGATTTTGAGTGTATCTCCGGTGTCTTCAAGTTCGTACAGTCGCGCCCGGGACTGGGGGCTCATTGTAGGATGGTGGACAACGAGCATCAGCCGGCCGTCAAAGGTTTTAAATATCATGCCATGGCCGCTGTTGTCGGTCAGGAGCGGCGGAAGCTGCCGCCAGGGACCGATGAGCCGTCCGGAGAGAGAATAGGCCAGGGCCTGGGCATATTGACCATCCTGAATCCAGCTGGACCAGAGCATCAGGAGCCGCCCGGTTTTCGTCCGCCAGAAGAATGGTCCATCGGTGACAAAATTTCGCGGCGGGTCATTCGGTTCGGCCTGCCAGGGCTGTATCCAGGGGGCGTCGGAACCGCGAAACAGCAGAACGGGTTCGCCGACGGCAATGGACAGGTCGTCTTTGAGCGGAACCGCTTCAATGGTCCCGTCCGTAATCTGAATCCATTCGTGGCAATACACCAGCCAAGGTTTGCCGTCTTCGATAAAAAGGGTTCCATCCAGCGTCATTCGTTCCGGCGGGGCGGTCGGGCGGTCTGCAAGGGGCTTAAACGGGCCTTCGGGGCTGTCGCTGACAAAAATCTGTGTGCCCCGCATATGGGTGGTTTGCCGACTGCGGGGGCCCATCGGAAGCCGTTTATCACGATTGTGGAGGGTAACAAACAGGTAGTATTTCTCTTTGTAGAGGTGCACTTCCGGGGCCCAGGCGCCGTGGGCGGGGTTGGCCCATCCGTCTTTGGGAACTTCAAAGATGACTTTGGGACCCTGCCATTTTTCGAGGTCTTTGCTGGTGTAAGCAACGACGCCGGCCCGGTCACGCGGCAAAGCGCCGGAAGTAACAGAGGTGTAGAGGTAGTAGGTTTGGCTTTTGGAATCGGGGAGAATGAAGGGGTCGTGGGCGCGAAAATCCTGCAAAGTCAGGTCAGCGGCTGCATCGCAGACGGCTGGAAACAAAAACAGGCCCAGCGCGATGCTGAACAACGGCAAAAACAATTTCATAGGGGGTTTCCTTCCTTTTATTATTTATATCGGCTATTATTTATATCGGCAGAGAATGTGCGGTTTCATTCATCTTTTGTTTGTTGATTTCCCAGCAGAAACGAGGCACGGTCAGACTGAACCCGTGCATAAACGGCGGCCAGGAGAAAAGAATTTTCAGACAGTGTGCGGGTAAGCTGTCGGACGGCCTGACGGGCGGCGGATTTTTCCCGGATGCACTGGAGGGCGGGAAGAAGGGCCTCCCGCTCGTTGTTCAGAATATCGAGGGCCTTTTCGAGAAGCCGCTCTGATTCCCTCAGATGCTGTTTGTAGGCGGTGATTTCTTCGACGGCCAATTCAATGTTTGTCAGGGCATCTTTGGGCGAGCGGGTCAAGTCGGCTGCCTGCAGGAGGCCCAACCCTGAAGCCGTCATATCCATGCTGTCCACTTCAATCTTTTGCCCGCGTTCGATTTCAATACCAACCGTTCCAAAACCAGTAAAGGAAAGCATCGCAAATCCGCCGGGACGAAAGTTGACGGCGGTTTCCGTAATTTCGCAGAGCAATTCGCTGTAATGCTCCTGAAACAAAAGGATTTCGTCCTGGCCGTACGCTTCGCCGGCGGCCTTGCGGGCCAGCTCTTTCATCTGCAGGAGTTTTTCTTCAATCTCATGAACTTTTTGGGCGGCTGTCTGGACAATGGCCAGTCCCTGATATGCATGGCCCAGATACCGATGATTTTCCGCCAGACAATATTCGGCAGCCTGGCTGCTCTGGGATTGTGATGAGGTTTTCTGGGAACAGCCCTGAGCCAAACTGTATCCTGCGGTTTGTCTTATGGAAAAGAGTCTTTGCTGCCCGCTGTTTAGGTTGTCGGAAAACAAAAAATCCATTTTAAGCCCCCAATGGTAATGTATAGACTGAATTATAAGTGAACGGCAAAGAAAAATCAATAAAAAATACACAATTACTTAAACACTTCTTAAAAACCTTGGGCAGAGTGGTTTTTGATGCTGGAATTATCGGTCTTTGGTTGGTTTTTTTCATTGATTTTTCGAGGACACTTAAAAAGAGTTCCTGCCTGAAAAAATTGATTGATGGATAGGGTAGGTTGAGAATATAAAAAGGTTTGGTCCTATAAAATAATGCTTTGCTGTTTTTCTTTTTCCCCTACAGGCCCTACAGACATTTTTTTTCTTACAGACAATCGACAATGACGCGGATTTTTGTAAAAAGGGGGTTGATTTTTGCACCTTTTTAACAATTATCATTCGCATTTCCTGTATAAATAAACATTGACAGTTTTGTTCTTGAATGAAAAGAGATTACTTTTTTTAGGAGTGTGAGTGATGAAAACATTAACAGTGATTTTGTCGATAGCCGCCTTGAGTCTTTCGGTGCAGGCGGGGCCGACGATTAAAATGCTGAACGATTCAACACCGGCTTATGCTTTCCAGATTCTCGAAGACGGTTTTGCCGGGTATGCCGCCGGGACGATTCTGCCGACGTTTTGCCTGGAGTATCATGAAACGTTTACGCCGAATACGTCTTATTATGCGGTGCTCGGGACGGCGGCGGTCAAGGGCGGAATGGACTGGGCGGGGGGCGTCTATGGGCAGACGCCGCTGCAGCCGGTCAATTCAGACCCGCTGGACCCGCGGACGGCGTTTCTCTTTACGAAGTTTATGGAAGGGGACAGCCGTTTTACCAACCAGACCAAACTTCAGGAAGCGATTCACTACATCGAGGCCGAGTTTAAGAATGCCTCCGTGGTCGGCCCTAAGAACAGCTACGTGCTTCTGGCCGAACAGGCTGTGGCTCCGGGCGGGGAATGGTACGGCATGGGTATTGGCAATGTGCGCGTGATGACTTTGTGGAAATATTTTGACGGGACCTATTATTCGGGCCACGCCCAGGATCAGCTGATTCTGATCAGTGCAGTACCGGCTCCGGGGGCGGTCGCATTGGCGGGTCTGGGCACGGCTCTGGTCGGCTGGCTTCGCCGCCGCCGAGGTCTGTAGGTCTGCGTCTTTTCCTCCAGAGCGATTCCAGAAACCGTCCGATTGTCGGACGGTTTCTTTTTTTCAAAAGACAGGTCAGCTGGTTTCGGGGTGCTCCCGCTTTCGCTCTGTCAGCAGAAAGATGTTCCGCAGGCCCTCACTGTTGGGGGCTTCTTTCCATCGTCGGCTGAAGTCTTTGTGCTGGATAATCTGGGCAACGGCCGTCAGAGCACGCAGATGAAAATTGCGTTCGTCTTTGGAGCCGACCAGTGCAAAAATCGCCGTAACCGGCTCCGAAGAATGCGGAAAAAGCACCCCCTTTTCGGCTCGTACGAGAACGATGTCGAACAGTCCGCGGCCTTCCACAATCACATGCGGCACAGCGATGCCGGGATGAATAATTGTTGAACCCTCCTGCTCCCGCTGGAGAAATTGCCGGAAAAGGCGTTCTTCCTCAAGTCCCAGCCGAGCCGATAAGAGACCGGCGATTTGATGAAAAACCTCATCGGCCTTCGGGGCATCTTGTAAGTCGAGAATGGGACATCGACGAATCAGTTTGTCAAAACGGTCTTCACTGACCTCATCTCTCTGGAGGAGAATTTCCCGAAGTTCCGTTTCGAGTGTGGCGGATTTGAGGGGTTTGTCGGTGATTCGCTGAACGATATGCGCCAGGGCGGATTCCCGGCGGCTCCGGGGGCGTGCGTAGAGAATGTACCAGGCGGCGCTGAAGAGCAGAAAAACTCCGCAGATGGACAGCGGGACTGCTCCCATGTCCAGCAAAAGCAGACAATACAGGAGGATGGTGAGAATTTGCAGATAGGGATACAACGGTGCCCGGAAGTCGGGACGATAACTCTGGATACGGCTTTCCCGCATCACGATAATGCTGGCGTTGTCGAGAATAAACAGAAGAATCATCAGGGTAGAAGCGGTTTTGACCAGTTCTTCGAGGTTGAGAGCCACCAGAGCGACGGTCATAAAGGTACAGGTCAAAAGGATGCTCACGTAGGGCGTTTGAAAACGCGGATGGACTCGGCTGATGAAGGCCGGAAGCAGGTGGTCCCGGCTCATGGACATCGGACAGCGCGACGCCGCGAGCAGCCCGCCGTTGGCGGTTGTTAAAAACGCCGCCACGGCCGCCAGGGTCAGCAGGACAAACCCTGCTATTCCGGCAAATTGATCGGCGGCAGCGGACAGCGGCATAGGACTGTTCTGCAAGACCGGTCCATCCAAAACACCGACGGCCGTGAACACGACGGCCGTATAGAGGAAAGAAACAACCGCCCAGGCGGCCAAAACGGCTCCGGCAAGAACTTTTCCGGCACGCCTGACTTCCTCGGCGACATTGTCCACACTGGTCAGGCCGCCGAAGCTGATAAAGACAAACCCGGAGGTCCAAAACACCGATTTCCATCCCCCCGGCAGAAATGGACTAAGCCGCGCCAGTGTCACAAAGCGGCTTCCCCAGAGGACAAATCCCGCCAGGACAGCCAGCAGAAACAGGACCAGAAGATTTTGAAACCAGGCGGCGGATTTGACGCTGAACAGGTTCATGACGCCGAACACGGCACAGCAGGCCACGGCCAGGATGTCCAGCAGCCACGGCGGGATTTCTGCTCCCCAAACCGTCCGGGCAGCCAATTTCATAAAAAGGGTAAGTCCAACGATTGCAAAGGCGCTTTTCAGGGTCAGCGAAAGCCAGTTGGCCAGCCCGGTGAAAATTCCCCAGAGTGTGCCGAAGCTTCGTTCGGCGTAAAAATAGGTTCCGCCGGAGCGAGGCATTGCGCTGGTCAGCTCCGCTTTAGCAAAAACACTGGGCAAAATCAGCAGAGAGGCCAGCAGATAAGAGAGCACAATGCCCGGTCCGGCGTAGGGGTAAATAACAGCGGGGAGGATAAACAGTCCGGAGCTGATCATGGCGCCGGCGGCTAACGAAAAAACCTCGAAGCCCCCCAAGGGTCTGGCAAGTTCTTTTCTTTCTGTTTCCATATGCTTTTTATATATAGGAGAAAATGGGAGGATTGTCTACAAGATTCATCGGAAGGTTTTTTGTTTTCCATTGACGCCCGGACGCAGGGTGTATATGATTTTTGAGTTATCGGAAAGAAAGGAACCTTTCGCCAATGCCTCAGATTCGCTTTTATGCAGAGCATTGTAAGGGATGCGGTTTGTGCGTGCTGGTTTGTCCCCATCAGAACATTCGAATATCGGAAGATTTGAATGAGCACGGCCATCCATTTGCTGTGCTGGCGGACCCGGCCCGGTGCACGTATTGTGCCCTGTGCGGACGAATGTGTCCCGATACGGCGATTGAAATCATTGAGGGCAAAAACGGTCCCCAAGAGAATTCCAAAGAGGCGGCGGAGTAGCCCACGAGGATGTCGGAAAAAATTCTTTTAAAAGGGAATGAACTGCTGGTTGAAGCCGCGATAGAAGCGGGCTGCCGGTTTTATGCGGGGTACCCGATTACGCCGCAGAATGAGGTGCCGGAGCGGATGTCTTGGCGGATGCCGCAGGCCGGGGGCGTGTTTGTGCAGGCCGAAAGTGAAGTCGCGGCTATTAATATGCTCTTTGGGGCCTCGGCGGCCGGCGCCCGCTGCATGACCAGTTCCTCCTCGCCCGGCATCAGTCTCAAGCAGGAGGGCATCAGTTATATTGCCGCGGCGGAGCTGCCCTGCGTAATTGTCAATATGCAGCGGGGCGGGCCCGGTCTGGGAAACATCCGCGCTTCGCAGGGGGATTACTTTCAATCCGTCAAAGGCGGGGGACACGGCGATTATCGCCTGATTGTCCTGACGCCGGCGACCCTTCAGGAACTGTATGATTTGACGCTGAATGCGTTTGATTATGCGGATTTTTACCGCAATCCGGTGATGATTCTGGGGGATGGGATTTTAGGGCAGATGGCGGAGCCGGTGGAAGCGCATCCCTATCGGCCGATTTTCAAGCTTCCCCCGAAGGATTATGTTCTGGACGGCTGCCGGGGCAGAGCTCCTCGTGTTATTCGAACGCTGTTTCTGCATCCATCGGATGCCCTTGTCCAGCACAATCTTCGCCTTCAGAAAAAATATGCAAAAATGCAGCGGGAAATTTCTCTCTATGAGGAATTTGAAACCGCCGATGCGGACGTGGTTGTTACGGCATACGGCATTCCCGGTCGGGTAGCCAAAGGAGCTGTTAAGAGGGCTCGACGGGAAGGCCTGAAAGCCGGTCTGATACGTCCTTTATGTGTCTGGCCGTTTCCCGTACAGCCCTATCAGAATGCGGCAAAACAGGCGAAAGCATTTCTGGTGGTTGAAATGAGCCATGGGCAATTTATTGAGGATGTAAAACTGGCTATTGAATGCCGGCGGCCTGTTGCCTTTTTGGGCAAAGGCGGCGGATGGTATCCGTCCGAAGAGGAGATTCTGGAGCAAATCCGTCACCTTGCTGCGGCCCATTCGAAGGGGCTCAAGACCCAGAGGAAGTCATAAATGGAATTTCGACGCCCCAAAACTCTTAAAAATGTCCTGACGCATTACTGTCCCGGATGCGGGCATGGGATTGTGCATCGCCTTGTTGCGGAGGTCATCGACGAACTGGGCATTCGGGAGCGGACAATCGGGACGGCGCCGGTGGGCTGTGCGGTGTTGCTGTACGATTATATGAATTGTGATATTATTGAGTGTGCTCACGGAAGGCCGCCGGCGGTTGCAACGGGAATCAAGCGGGTCCTGCCGGACCGAATCGTTTTTACCTATCAGGGAGATGGTGATTTGGCGGCGATTGGGACGGCGGAAACCATCCATGCGGCCAATCGGGGCGAGAACATCACGGTTATCTTCGTCAACAATGCTATTTACGGGATGACCGGCGGACAAATGGCCCCGACGACCCTGATAGGGCAGTGGAGTACAACCACACCGGCTGGGCGGGGAAAATTGGGCGAGGGCGGGCCGATTAAAGTCTGCGAAATGCTCAGCGTGCTGGAGGGGCCCTGCTATCTGGAGCGGGTGGCCGTCAGTACGCCCAAAGATGTCCTTCGGGCCAAAAAGGCGATTCGAAAGGCCTTTGAAAATCAAATCGCCGGCAAAGGATTTTCGCTGGTCGAGGTGCTTTCGATGTGTCCGACGGACTGGAAACTCAGCCCGAAAGAGGCCGTTGAGTTTGTCAACGAGAAGATGAAGACGGTTTTTCCTCTTGGAGTGTTTAAGGACCGCTGAAGGGATTCAGGATGGCGGGAATGTCTCAAATGCGGATTATCATCGCCGGTTTCGGCGGCCAGGGCGTGGTGCTCACGGGCAATCTGATTGCGCGTGCCGCCCTGAAAGAGAATAAAAACGTTACCGGCATGGTGGCTTATGGGGCGGAAATGCGGGGCGGTACTGCTTTTGCCGCCGTAATTGTCAGCGATGATGAGATCGCCTGTCCGTTTGTGGAGACGCCCGATGCGGCGATAGTGCTCAACCAGCCCTCCCTCGATAAGTTTGAACCAGATGTGGCAGCCGGCGGACTTTTGCTGGTCAATACCTCGCTGGTGAAGCGAGGGCCCAAACGGGAGGACATTGACTGCATCTTTGTTCCAGCGACGGAAATTGCCCAGAATCTGGGACAAATGAAGGTAGCCAACCTGGCAGCGCTGGGTGCCTTTGTTCGGCATACGGCTTTGGTGAAGGAAGAGAGCATCCGGCAGGCCGTTAAAGACCTGTTTTCCGAGAAGAATCCGGCCTTGACAGCGGTGAATCTGGCGGCCTTTGAGGCCGGTTTGGGGGAAAGCCGCTTCCGGAAGGCCGCCTGTTCCGCTTCAAAAAAACCATAGTGTTTTTATATTCAGGAGAGGTTTTTCGATGCATTTGTCGGAAAGCAGCCGGCCGTCTTTTCATCAGCAAACTCTCGAAGGACTCTCCCGAAGGGGCCGCACCGATACCGGACTGCAAATGGCGCCGATGATTGATGTGATTTTTCTCCTGCTGACTTTCTTTGTTCTGACGGCGCGGTTCCGACCCTCGGAGGCGCAGGTTCCGCTTCAACTGCCTCGGCAAGATTCTTCGGAGCGTTTTTCCATCATTGAGCCGCTGCTTCTGGAAATGACATCCGAACAAGAGAGTTTGCGAATCAAAATCGGTACAGACAAGATAATCCTGCTTCCGCCGGAAGCGTCGCCGAGAGAGTGGACAGCGGCGGCGGACGCGGTGGAAGAGATTTGCCGCCGGCAGCAGCGCAGGCCCGATGACCCGATTGAATTGCTTTGCGGCGATGAGGTATCTTGGGAAGCCGTTGTGAAAATGTATGACCTGCTGCGGGTGCTCGGTTTCAGTCAAATTGTGTTTGTCATGACGGATGGGTATGAAAATGATGCCCGGTAGCAAGGTCTGGTTCTGGATTCTTTTGGGAGGATTGGTCTGTTGGGTTCGGGCGGAACCTTCTCCGGAGACCATGAAGGCCGCCGTTGACCAGATCGTCCGTCTGGAAGAAGAGTTTTGGATGCAGACCGCTCCGGCCCGGCTGACGCTGATGTGTCTGGGACGATTTGCCGGACCTGAACAAAAAAAGGCCCTCTTGGAATCAGCCGCATCTGCTGCTCAAAAATTAACAGAGGCCATTGAAATCCTTTCCGAACAAGTCAGCCGGATGGAGAACTACAGCGGGTCGGATTGGGAGGCCCGCTATGGACAGACGGGGCTTTGGTCGGCAGCCCAGCAGATGCTGCTCCGAAGCCGCTGCTTGAGCACTCTTTTTCTGTTTTGGTCGGCTGTGTGTGAGGACACGCAGGAAAAGCAGCAGCGCCTGAGCCGGGTGATTGAGGACTGCCGGGCTGAGTCTTCCCGCTGGCAGGGACAGGAGCAGATTCTTGAGGTTCTGGCTCTCTGGCAGCGGCAGGGGGCGGATGATGGCGAACAGCTTCGAATGATTCTGCATCAGATGATGCTTCGGGATGATTTAAGTGAGCCGGTTCGCGAACGGATGCTGCTGCTGCAGAAGCGTTTTGAACTCTTTTCCGGCGGGCCCTTTGAAGAAGAAATCACCCGGATTTTTCAAAGAAAAATATCAGACAAAGAGGATTTCGAATGGGCGGTTGAGTATGCTTTTCTGGAATGGGCCCAGGGCCGCCGGGAACCTCTTCATCTGGTCCGGCAGGCCTGGCCTTCCTCGCAGGAATTCATTGCCGGTCTGCTGGCGGCTCTGGACGCCGAACGATTCGAAAAAGTCGAACGGCCCGCATTCGAAGCCAAACTGCAGGAGTTTGCGGTGCGTCTTTCCCGGAGTCGGGACCCGAACGAGCGGGAAGAAATCGAGCGACGGTGGATTGAGTGGATCCAATCGATGGATAAAAGCAGCCCAGTCGAATCCGCCCTTCGGCGGAAGGCGGCGGCGGGTTATGTCTATTCTCTGCTGGACAGGCCGGACAGGCAAAATGTGGACAAAATGATTCGGTTTCTGGAAGCAGAAGTCGAAAAAGGGGAGCCCCTGCTGGGCTATCTGTATGCGCAGGCCCTGTCTTTGAAGGAAGAATACGGCCGGGCTGTACAGGTCTTGTGCGATATCCCTGCGGATTGCCGGAATGCCTCGTTTGATTTGTATATTTTGGAGGCCTTTGCGGAACGGCTGGAAGAATATGAATCATCGGACGGTTCCTTGAAACCGCTGGTTATGAAGCGGGCCGACCAGATTGCCGCCTGCGGGGATGCTTTGAATCGCGGACCTCAGCGGGCCCGCCTGGTATGGGCCCAGATGGCCGCCTCGTCTGTGCAGCTGACGCCGGATGATGAAAAGCGGCTCGAGCAGTATCTGGAGGAGCAGAAAGATTCCGCCGCAGAGCCGATTCTTTGCTGCCGGGCATTTCGGCGGATGCAGCAGGGCCAATGGGCTCAGGCCCTCAGAGAATGGCAGCGCGTCCGAAATGCCTATGAACCGGCTGACAGGGCTCAAAAGGAGCGATCGTGGTCTTGGTGGCGGGCCAAATATTATGAACTCTACTGCAGCGCCCGAATGCCGAATGTTTCCAGTGAGGATATTCGGCATGCCGTCCGAATCCTGGAGACGCTGTATGCCCCGCCTCCCGGGGTTTGGCGGACCCGGCTGGAGGAGTTGGTCCGATAAGAAGCTGTCCAGAAAGGCAACTTTTTGGAGCCAATGAGTCTGCTATATCAAGGGTCCCTGATTTTTTTAAACCAAATATTCAGGTCTTTTGGTGTATATAATATCATTATTTATCTTATTAAAATTATACCAAAAAATAAAAAATGATGTCATAAAACTCCCCGTCTGAGGCCTAAAAGAACAGAGAGAAGCATAGGAGAATTGCCTCTGCGGATGAGATGGTATGGATAAAGCGTACAAGGATTTAGGTGAAGAATTTGTTTTTTTGATGTCCACAAACCAGCGGAAGATTTATTCATACATCTTGGCGGCTGTAGGCAGGCAGTCTATCGCCGATGAAATTATGCAGCAGACTTCCCTGACAATGTGGCGAAATTTTGCCCGCTTTCAAAGAGGCACGAATTTTACCGCCTGGGGGAAAGAAATTGCCAAGTATGAAATTTTTACATAACGAAAAAAGAACTCCAAAGAGCAGTTTTTGGATCCCGAATCGCTCCGGCGGGTTCTCGAAGCTTCTCAAAAGGTGGAAAAGTCGTCTGACCAAAGGATGAAAGCGCTGGAGGGATGTTTGGAAAAACTCACGGAAAGAAAACGCTGTCTGCTTCAATACCGGTATCAGGAAGGGCTTTCCTGTTCCGCCGTGGCCGACAAGATGCAGCTGCCGCTGGCGACTGTTTACAGAACCATGGCGCGGATTCATAAGGTGCTGCAGGACTGCATTCACAGGACGCTGATTCTCTGGGAAACGGAATCATGAATGACGCAGAGAACAGAGACCGTTTGTGGGAGCTTGTTGTCAAAGCCTTTGAAGAGCCGCTTCGTCCTGATGAGGCGGAGGAACTGAACAGAATCCTCCAGACGGACGAGGAGGCCGCATATTTGTATGCAGAATTTTTTGATGTTGTATCCGGTTTGGTGAGTTTTGATAAGCGGGCATTCTGTCCGGAAGAAAGTGATTCAGTCCGATATGAACAATGGCTGAATTGCCTGGCGGATGAGGAAAAGACGGCTCAGGCCGTTGAAATTCATCAGAATCAGCCGGCACACCAGACGCAAGAGTCTGTTCCGGTCAAACGGGTCCATCCCCCCGTCAGCAAGATTTCCTTTATTTCGCTGGTTCTGTCTTCGGCGGCTCTGTTTTTTGTATTGGCTTATGGTTTTTGGGCCTCACTCGGACGCGGAGAGGAAGTGGTAACGCTCTCGGATGTTATGAATGCCAAATGGGCGGACGCATCTGCCTCTATGCAGCGGGGAACCCGCCTGGCGACAGGACGGAACCGGTGGCTGCTGCGGGAGGGATATGCGGAGCTGCTCTTTGACAATCAGGCACGGGTCGTTCTGGAAGGTCCTGCGGAATTTCAAATCCTTGCCGAAGACCGACTGGGCCTTCATTACGGCAAGGTGTATGTAAAAGTTCCTCCGGAAGCGGCTGGTTTTTCCGTCTATACACAGAACGCAAAGATTATTGATTTAGGGACCGAGTTCGGAGTTCAGGCAGACATCGGCGGCATTACGCAGGTTCATGTCCTCAAAGGCAGAACCATGCTGATGGCCGGCAGAACGAATCGGATAAACCTCGAACTGGGCCGAGGCTCAGCCAAGAAAATTTCCGGAGAGAACGGAGATATTACGGACATTAAATGCCGGGAAGATTATTTCGTTCGTGCAATCAATTCCAGGACAAACAGCGTTTGGAAAGGCCAGAAACGAATCAGTCTGGCGGATATTGTCGGCGGCGGAAACGGATTTGGAACCGGAACCGTAAAAAACGGGTTGGATGTGAGTACAGGGACTTTTTCGAAGAATTCTCCGGGAAGACGCTTGGCATCCAATGAATATCGTCCGGTTTTTTCCAATTCCTATATTGACGGTGTATTTGTTCCGGACGGCCGCACAAGACAGATTATCAGTTCACAAGGGCATGTTTTTGAAGAATGCCCGGCGACCTGTGGGTTGTGGTGTTATACGATTTCTTATGAGCGCCTGACTCCTGATTTTCATGGACAGGAGACTTTGACGGCCGGCGGGGATTCTTCTGCTCTTCCGTCGATGCTGATTCATGCCAATTCGGGTATTACGTTTTCCCTGGATGCGATTCGTTCGCATTTGCCGGGGGTTCGGATTGCCCGGTTTCAAGCTAAAGTCGGTATGCGTCCCTGGTGTCCGCGGCCCGAAGCAAGCAATGCCGATTTTTGGGTGTTGGTGGACGGCCAGATAAAGTACACCATAAAACAAGTGAAGACGGGTGAGGTTTTTCCCATAGATATTGAGCTTCCGGAAAATGCCTCTTTCCTGACCCTGGTTCAGACCGACGGCGGCGATCCGGAAGGGCGGATTCTGAATGATTTGGTCATAACACCGATTGACAGCGACTGGGGCGTGTTCATCGACCCTGTTTTGATTCTGCAATGATTGAGGGGGGGGCAATTGGGAAGGAAATATTGATATGTAAAGAGTTTTTCCTTGTGCGATTCGGTGTTTCGATGCGGCTTCGAAAATCAAGATAAAAGTTCTCTTCTCTTCTTCAGTCGGAACCTGCTGATGGGACGGCGCCTCCGAACCATCAGCAGCCCGGCTGAAAAAAACGATGTGAAAGCAGGAGGTGTGCTCTTGCATTTTATCAACTCAATACAATGAATGGGAGGTTTCAAATGAGAAGGTTATTGTTGTTTCCATTGTTGGTGACCGCTGTCTTCATCGGAACCAGCCAAGGTCTGAATATTGCGGTCTCCGGTGCCATCCAGGCGAACAATCAGTCTATCATCGACTTTTTTGTTCAAAACTTTAATGCGACGGTTACATTCGGGGATTTCAGCAACC
>JBBFLK010000040.1 GCA_037479115.1 Anaerohalosphaeraceae bacterium
TGAATCCACCTTAAAACAACCCGTTTTCTGTCTTGACAATGGGTAGGGGTTTAATTGACCGAGGAGAAACTGGGCCGCTTTTACCGTCGGGAAGATGGCCTGGACATGAAGATTGACCGCTGCCTGATCGATGCCAACTGGGGCCAAAGCACCGATGTGGTTTATCAGTTCTGCCGGCAGTCGAAATTTGCCGGGATTGTCCTGCCCAGCCACGGAAAATATGTCGGCGCCTCATCGATCCCATTTTCTGAATACAAACGCAAAAAAGGAGACCGCGTGGGGCTGCATTGGCGGATTCCCAATACAGCTAGTAAACACGCCGTTCGCCATGTCTTAATCGACACCAACTACTGGAAGAGCTTTGTGCACGGGCGCCTGGCGGTAGCGATGGGTGATCCGGGAGCATTATCACTATTCGGCAGGGACGAAACTACCCATCGTCTGCTGGCCGAGCATCTGACAGCTGAATACCGCATCCAGACAGCGGCACGGGACCGAGTGGTGGATGAATGGAAACTGAAGGCCATCCGGCCCGACAACCACTGGCTGGACTGCTTGGTAGGCTGCGGGGTAGCCGCGTCAATGGAAGGCGCTAAATTGTTTGGAACGGAGGCCGACCGGGAAAATCGGCCTGCGAAGATTCGACTCTCCCAGATCCAGAAAAGCAGGCAACTATGCAGGACGTAAAAACGAAAACGCTGAAAGGATTTGTTTGTCGGGCATGCGGCGGGCGAAAGTTCAAGGTCATCTATACCCGGGCCGGTCACTACACCCGGAATCTCCACACCAAGGCCCGGGATGTCATTGCCAAGCTGGAGGGCATGAAGCTGTCCAGGGCCGCCGAGACGGTGCGGGAGGGCGTGGAAGAGACGCTGACGTACTTCGGCTTCCCGCGGGAGCATCACCGGCACATCTACACGAACAACCCGCTGGAAACGATCAACAAGCAGATCCGCCGGCGGACGCGGGTGGTCGGATGCTTCCCGGACGGTCACAGTGCCCTGATGCTGGCAGCGGCCCGGCTGTGGCATATCGCCGGAACGCAATGGGGTCTCAAGCGGTATATGAACATGGACCGACTCAAGGAAATGAAACGACAGCAGCAGGAAAAACAGGAGGTCATGGCCGGATAGACCGATAACTGTTGCCACCCCCGGCGGTGGCAGGCAAGGCAAGAGAAATGATCAAGGAAAGAACTATCAGAAAAAGTGCGAAAGATTCTTGACAGTCCCGGCATTAGGCCCGCCGGACGGCCAATTATTATTGTTTGGATAAGACTTGGACAGCAGAAAATGGAGAAACGAAAAAAAGACGGCAACCTGAATTTAAATAATGGAAAAAGTTGTCCGAAACAGACGTTTCGGCAAAGAATTTACAGAGATAATCTACGATTACAGATTATCTTGGACAGCAATGGTTCAGTGTATATTTAAATAATGTAATGCTAATCGATGGTATCTCATATATATCAGGAAGAGAATCTACGACTTGTTTTTGAATTAGAATCACCGGTTCTTTCCCGGGTTCATTAAAGTCTTTCCTGCCTTTCCCGGAAATTACATACGACTCCATCTTGTCATAAATACTGAATGGGTGAATGTCTATTTTAAGTTTTTGCCGATATTCTGTTGGATTCACTATTCCAACAGTAAGAAAACGTTTATCCCCAGACAACGAGGCAAAAACATCCAAAGGAGCATCAATTCCCTCCACCCGAATCGGAAGAGTTCCCATGTGTTCCCGATATAATTTTAGAACTAGACCTGGTACATCAAATATCGCACCGGTTTTCGATGTTTTTATAGCTCCGAGTGCATTGACTGCCTGGGCATAATGTGCTATTGGAATCAAATCGCTATTCCGAAAGATCCCGTGCAAACCAAGAGCGATGCCAGGTGCATCCTCCAGAAAATATTGGGTCCCTATCTCTCCGTATCTTCTGTTTTCTTTCCAATATCCCCATTCATCTAAGATAAGGAAAATTTTTTTATCCTTCAGGGATGGAAGATTCACTTGGTATTCTCGATAGGTATCTGTGATATAACGAACCACCGCAGCAATCGAGTTTGCATGATTAAAAAGATCTTCTGACCCCTTCCGATAAAAATTGTCGCTGATGAAATCCATATGTTCGGTACATCTCAATAACATTGTTTTTCCCCAGATCCCTGTTCGTCCAACAGCTACAACTTGGATGGCAGGATCAACATCCTTCATGGCTTTTACCATCCGATTGTGCTTCTGAGCATAAAGATCCAATGAAATATATCCTTTTTGGTGAGTCCCCCACATTTCATTGCCCACATAAAATAATTTTACACCAAATGGTTCGGGGTGGCCATTCTGGGCTCGGAGTCTACCCATAGCCGTAGATGTTGAGCCATTTACATATTCCACCAATTGAGCCGCCTGCTCGGCTCCCTCCGTTCCTGCGTTAACCGCAAGAGCCGCTGTTGTGTTAAGAATCTTACAGAAGTTCATAAACTCATGAATCCCAACATCATTATCTTCAATCCCCATCCAATGTGGATTTTTTTCAGGCGGCCGAAGATCCCGCTCTCCTAGGCCAGCAGTCCAATCATATCCACTCACAAAATTTCCCCCGGGCCATTTATAGATAGGCGAGTTAAGCTCCTTTAACAGCCCAAGTACATCCCTGCGCCACCCATTAACATTATCAGAAGGCATCAAAGAAACACATCCGATTTTAAAGACACCTCTTCCTTGACTGATAATTTCCAGACGACCTTCATTTGTTGTTATGCCTGCAGTAAAGGCCAAAGGAATCTCTGTATACTTTTCGGATAGTTTGTAAATGGCTATTGAATCCCTCTGCGTCTTTTTGTCCCCCCAAATTAAGCTGACCAGGATTGGAGCGGCACTTTGTTCCCCTGCTAAATAAATCCGACCGGTATACTGTCTCTTTTCTATTAGTCCCAGCTGGCCCTGTCCAATCCCATAAGAACCACCGTCGCCTTTTGCGAGAACCTGCGGAGTATGTTTGCCTACAAATGGGCGTTCCTCAGACATAATCACTGTTTCTGGCGGTCCGATTACATACCAGGGCGATCCGGCAAGTTCCGTATAAAAAGCATCCTCCGCAAATCCCTTTTGCCCACGGGGGAACCATCCGACAAAATGATCTTTGATAGGATAATAAAATTTGCGATCCTCAAGCATTTCGGCCCACAGCCCGCCATAGATGCACTTGCCTACATGTTCAACCAACTGGCCATAAACATATGGAGAAATAGGATGCCCTGTTTTCGATAGATCCAATCGAAGAAATATCGGCTCATCTCTTTGAGAAACAGGTTCTAATCGTATATCATCAAACCATGCTTTTCCCGAAGATGTTCCCCATCCACCCAATAAACAATTAACCATTACCTGCTTGCGCTCAATCGAATTAAAATAGACCTCAAGATAGGTCCAGTCTGTTGTCCCAACCAGGGCTTTTGTACGGATACCCTCCATCCCATGAATATTCAACAGAGCCCCTCGTCCTCTGTCCGCTTGGACCTTTTCAGTCTTGACCCAACCAGATAATCGGTACGTTGTATGCTCCTCCAGAGGGACTATAGCTTGCCAAGCAACATCGGCCCCATCTTCTTTTGAAGTAATCTGAGCACAGCACTGTCCCACACACCCTTCTGGAACAATTCGAAAATCCGCCTCGCCCGCCCATATCGCCGTCTTCCATCCTGTTGCCGATGAAACATCCGATTCTTCAAAAGACCCATTTCGAAGAAGACTTTCAGCTCCGCTATTCATGCTCCCCCAAAAGAGGGGTACCCATAAGGGAAAAACCCGTGGACAAAAAATCTGTCGAATAAATTGCATGGCTTCTCCTGATTGTTCCTGCTGCAGCTTTTAGCCGCCGGTAGATTTGTTCAACTGCCGGAGGTATTTCTTCAGTTCTGGAGACAGAGTGCCCCGGGACGGCCGGATTTCCTGAAGTGACAATGGAGAACTGGACTGGAGCATCTGTTTGGATTTGCGGGAATCAATTACCTCGGCAGATACCCACAATTCAATCTTGGGACGAATCGGGTCATTCGAAAAAACAAGAATGCGTTTTCGAGACTTCCCGAGAGAATCAGCAACGTACGTTACGGTAATCTCTGAGGATTGACCGGGCTTAAGGATAGTGTTCGGGGCCTCTATAACCGTACAACCACAAGAGGTGGAAATATTTGTAATAACCAGGTCCTTCCCTCCCTCGTTGAGAAATGTGAAAAACCCAGTGTTTTTCGACCCCATTTCCACTCGGCCGGAATCATATTCTGTAGAGAGAAAAACAATCAGCGGTTCTTCTGACCTGCAGGACTCCTCACAAGCAATCGGAAATGGAACCAATTGCGGGGATTGACAACCTCCCAGCAATAGGAATATCAGGAATAAAAGAAACTCATTTCTATTCACCATTCTCGCACCCAAATAGAAATCCATCATCAACACCTCATCAAGATCGTTGCCGAACACAAACATCCGCAAATCGCTCTCCGTACCGCCGCTATTGACCGATGTCCGCAACAGTACCCGCTGGACCTTGTAATACATTGTCAAACAGCATCAATCAAAAAGAAGGTCTGATTCAGTTCTTCCTCTTGTCTCATTCGGATCATTGGTGTGCTCACTTTTCATAAAACGCCCTCGATGATACCCGAGATAATAGTCAGATAATAATACACTGCAGACACAAATTATAGAAATCACAGCAAAGATTTTGACTTTTTTGAAATGTATCTCATCTCGCTGCTTTCCTGTGGTCTGCCAATCTGTTAACGGTCATCTATTTCCGCTTTGCATTTTTCATTTCTTCATACCATCTCAATGAGATCATAATTATACATTCGTCTTAACGTTGGCTCCATTTTTCGGTTGTAAGGACCACTGAGCAAGAAAATCTGTTCATTCGTTCCTCTTTTATATAATTTTTTATCCTTCACAATAAAGTCATCTATTTTCACTCCATATAAAATTTCAAATCGTTCAAGGTATACAGGCCATTTCTCCCACTTATTTTTCTGGTCACAAGCGGTCCTTACATAGCATGTTGGCACCCCGTTTTCAAATTCAATTCTGATATACCCTTTATCAACAAGTTCTTGTTCACTGTCAGGGAATCGGCCGTTTTCACGGATAAAATCTGAAATCAGTTGTTCAATTGACCACGCCCTTCCTTGGTACATTTGATTTACAAAAGTACCGTGCATTACAAATAGAACCATTATCAAAATAAAGAACCCGATAGCGTTTTTGATAATATTTTTGTTCATATCGTTGATCTTAGGGATATGTCCTGGACATTTCGTGGGCGATTCTTCCAACAAAATCTCTGTCTTTAATTTTCTCCGTTTTCACCAAATTTCTTCTGAAAAAATTGAACAATATCCTCTTTTTTAAAAGCGATTGCTAAATCATATGGAGTATCATCCATATCATCTCTGGCCTTTATATCTGCCCCAGAATCAGTCAGAATTTCTACTGCATTCATATCACCATTGATGACTGCCTCATGCAAGGGTGTGGAACCCGACGGATCCTTTGCATTGACATTGGCTCCTTTTTGCATTAGCAGCTGCAGGATGGCAATCGGGGCACGAGATAGAATGGCCAAATGCAGCGGGCTGTATCCGTTCGCATCTTTCTGATGGATGTCTGCCCCCTTCTCTATCAGCATTTGCGCCATTTCAAAGTACGAAAAAGACAGAGCATAGTGGATAGGAGCATTGCCTTCCTTATCAAGAGCATCAGGATTCAGGCCGGCGTTGATAAGATAGTCAGCAATTTTGACATATTCCCCATAATCAAGTGCGCCTTTTTTGGCATCATTGGAACGGAAACATTTGATCTTTGCCAACAAATGTAAAGCGCCCATTCCCTGCTTTGTTTGTCGAATATTTGCTCCGGACGCAACCATTTTTTCTACGGCGGCCAAATCGGCATAGAGCAAACGTTCAAGAAAAGAGCCTGTATGGAAATAATAGAGGCATAGTCCTGATGTCAATACAAAGCAGATACTGATTATGCCCCATTTCTTGATTGTATTCATTTCTTTGCCCTATCTGTTATCTCTTGGCTGACCTACACACCCATCTCCCTTCACACCACCCCCCAAGCCACTGGGGGAGAATCCAATTTTCAACGTATAAATCATCACAGCCGCATACGTATACCCATTTCCCAGGGTTGCTTCGCGCAATAGAAATCGCAATCCGTTCTAAATTTCTGGGGTCTCTTCCAACATAGCACATTCTCAGCCAAACTTTAATGACACAACAATACGGTCCATTTGGCATATGAACTCTGGGTAAAAACAGGGTCATATGTTTGCCGCTTCCAATGTAGGCATTATAGTCATCCTGATATCCATGCCCATATACATGTACAGTATCGATACAATTCGTTTGTTTATCCCATTCTGTTTTTGTATATTTTTTAACAAGGTCCGCGTTTGTCATATACCCCTGTGGGTCTAAATATATTATTGGGTTACTTTTGATATATTCATACAAATTCATCCCATCTGTGTATTGGGCCTGAGCATCAAATGGACTTACAGATTCGCCTGCCGGATTGATCCCCAGCGGGTCCCGCTGCAGAAACCTCCCGGTATCCGGATCATAATACCGTGCCCGATAATACATCACCTGCAGATTCCCGCCGTCCAGCCAGTCTAATTCCCGCCCCGTGAAGGCGTAATAATTGCCCCAAATCTGGAGCGAACTCGGCACCCAGCCGGCTGTATATTGCCTCCGCCGGCCGTAGGCATCGTATTCATACCGCACCGATACCGTCCCGCTCGAACTAAACAGCACCGCCGGACTGTACAGATGGTCATGCCCGTAGAAATACTCCGTCCCCGTCGGCAGCCGCATCATCAACACCTCATCCATATAGTTGCCGAACACAAACATCCGCGAATCGCTTTCCACCCCGCCGGAAACCTGCGTCCGCAGCAGGACCCGCTGGACCCAGTATGTCCACTGTCTGGAACCTTTAGCTGGTCAGATACAGTTTTTATTGCCACATTGTTTTTTGGTTTGACTTGCTGCCACTATAAGCGCTTAATTGTAGATTCCTTCGCAGTCAACACTACACCGGTGCCACTTTGTATATCGGTTATTTCTTTTATATACAACTGTTTAGGATCCCAAGGAGGACTACATAGAACAAAGATATTTCTTCCATTAGAGTCAATAAAAAGAACACTAAGCAGTTTCCATTCTCCATCGGTCCATTGCTCCATGTAGATACGAAGATTCGGTTCTGTGGCATTGGATGTTTGATAGACGTATTCATGACCTTCGCGCGGGAAAGGATGGCCTAATGGCACTTTCGGTTTGGTATATTGGATAACCACAAAAATGAAAAGGAAACTTAACAAAAATGTCCATCCTATGAAGATCAAAATAAAAACTTTTATATTCATATCATTCTATCCTTTCATGAAAACAATCATGAGCGATTTGCTATCCGAGGAGGATCAGACATATCGGGTGGAAACTGAAATCGTCCGATATAATTTTTCCAATTATCTCCTGAACAGAAGTCTATTGATCCGCAGCTGTCCCATGCACGCTTGAGGCAGTATTCTTCTTGACTTAATCCAGGCGGCGGATTTGAACAAGAACCACCATAATAATATGCCTCAAGTTCTTTTCTCATGCAATGGCCACAATTTCTACTTAGGTCGCACTGAATGGCATGAATCAATTCATGCATAAGAACTTCTTTGATTTGACTGGCACGGATATTTTCATTGCAGACAACAATTTGTTTTCTCTTGGTATGATAGTAGCCCATCGTGTCATCAGAACATTTGCCGCACTGTATTTTCTTCAGACAGGGCTTCATGTTCCTATCACGGCTTTTCTGGGCTTTCTGATATAAATCTCGAACTTGAAAATCTCTGCCGAGAAGCCATCTTACTGTATATTCACAACAAGAACTTGCTACCGTTAAACCATATGGATCATTATTCGTCAGCGGTCTTGACTTTCCATACTCATACCCATTCATCCCATCCGCGTACTGCCCCGTCGGGTGAAAGGGATTTCCATTCCCGCCGGCAGGGTCAATCCCCAGCGGGTCCCGATGCAAAAACCGCCCCGTGTCTGTATCATAATATCGCGCCCGGTAATACATTACCTGCAGATTCCCGCCGTCCAGATAGTCTAACTCCCGCCCCGTGAAGGCGTAATAATTGCCCCAAATCTGGAGCGAACTCGGCACCCAGCCGGCTGTATATTGCCTCCGCCGGCCGTAGGCATCGTATTCATACCGCACCGATACCGTCCCGCTCGAACTAAACAGCACCGCCGGACTGTACAGATGGTCATGCCCGTAGAGATACTCCGTCCCCGTCTTGCCCTGCGCCAATAACACATCCGCTTGACGTAACTTCCCTACAATCTCTGTACCACTTGCACTTTTTGCCATGTCCGATAACCTTTCACCAAAACAGTCCTATCCAGACTGCTTCTGTCGGCTATCCTCTCATCCAACTTGGTTCAAATTTCGGGGAGCATGCCAAAGGTATACTCTGAATTTTAGTTACACTGCTTTATCTTCTATTTACGCTATCATACTGTTCTGGTATTTCCCAAATGGACGGCCGTATGTAATTTGACCTGGAACTTATCTCTTCTAATTGCATAACTGTGCCTTCAGAATAATCTTGACCTTTAAATTTATAAGCTGTCCAGTGTTTTGGGGAATTAGGAGAATGCGTTGTAAATCGTAGAGTATTATCACTCTCGTCCTTAAACAATACCGACAGACTCCATGTCTCATCAGACCATTCTGTGGCATAGACTATAATTTTAACTTGACCTCCATTGGGTTCTCGAGCGCCATAAATTTCCTGTCCTATGGGACGTGGATGGCTAATTACTTTTTCATAATTCTGATAGGGATCACTGGTTTTTGCAAGTAACACCACAATAAGAATTAAACATAACATCACAATAGTAATATTCTTGATCATCCTGACATCCTCAATCTTTTTCCCTAGGAGGGTTCGAGGGTTGGGGGGGAAAAGGTATCTTGCCATAATAATCAGCAGGCCCCTTCCCGCTGCAGCTTGATACTCCAGCGCAGCTTCTCCAGGCAGCATCAACACAGTCGATATCTGTTGTACAAGATCCATCTGTATAATATGCTTCAACTTCTTTTGCCATACAACGGCCACATGAATAGCTATAATCGCATTGGATTGCATGAACCAATTCATGAATAAGAGTTTCTAACACTTGTGGCCTCGTAAAACCTGGTCCTTCGTGTGTGCATAGTACAATGATTTTTTCTTTTGGATAGTATGCTCCCATTTGACCTGCTGGGCATGGTTTGCATTTGATTTCTTTAAGGCAAGGCTTGCCATTTAAATCATAGGACTTTCTTGCTTTATCATGATATGGTCTAACTCTTGGATGAGTAAGAAGGTGGGGCAGAAGTGCCTCGCAACAGGCCTTTGGCATTAAACCATCGGTATCAAGGTATTTTACCGGATTTGATTTGGTATATTCATAGATATTCATTCCACTTGCATATTGCCTTTGCACCTTAAACGGATTCTCTTTCCCTCCAACCGGATTTGCCCCTAAAGGTTCCCGCTGCCCAAACCGCCCCGTGTCCGCATCATAATATCTCGCTCGATAATACATTACCTGCAGATTCCCGCCGTCGAGAATATCCAGCTCACGGCCGGTGAAGGTGTAGGGATTGCCATACAAGCTCGTAGTTCGTGGTTCGTAGTTCGTAGACAAAACAATGACCTTACCGTAAGCATCGTATTCGCAGCGTTCCTGCACACTGCCGGATTCGTCGAACAGGCAGACCACACTATACAGATGGTCATGCCCGTAGAGATACTCCGTCTCCGTCGGCAGCCGCATCAGCAAAACCTCATCCACATAGTTGCCGAACACAAACATCCGCGAATCGCTTTCCACCCCGCCGGAAACCTGCGTCCGCAGCAGGACCCGCTGGTCGTCATAATAATACCGCTCGGCCGTATTGCCCTGCGGATCGGCCTTCTCAATCCGCCGTCCAAGGGCATCATAGACATAGACGGCCAAATTCACATCCGACCCCTCATCATACACCCCGTTGGCGTTTAAATCTTTATAAATCTGCACAAGCCGGTTTTCATAGTCATAGATATACCCGTACCCCCGGTGGTCGCGAATCAGATTGCCCGCATCGTCATAGTTCACAGCCGTTCCGCAGACGGAGGTATATTGATTGACTGCCGTATTGGGTCCATAGCTGCAGGTCGTCCCCATACGGCTATCCTCCACACTGTCCCGATTGCCCAGCAGGTCATAATCAAAAGTCTCTGTTCCGGCAGTCCCCGCTTGGTATGTAGCCTGATAGAGACGATTGAGACCATCGTAGAGAAAACTATTGGCAATCGACTGGCTGGGTCTGTGTAGATATTCCTGCTGCAGAATATTGCCATTCTCATCATACGTATATTCGAAATCCACTCCGGCACCGCCGTTATTAACCGTCCTCAATCTCTCCACCCGTCCGTAGTCATCATAATGGGCAGTATGAGTCACATTGGCAACCGGATATAACCGGCTTGTAACCATTGCTCCTGCATACCCATAATCAACCAGGGTAGTGCCGGAACGTTGGATCATATCTACCTGGCCCAGCGATGTGTAACTATAGATGTATTGAGTTGAGGAAATATCGGGATAAGTAATCTTGATTGGTCTTCCAACCTGATTGCGTTCATAAGTGATTGTCTTGGCGGTATTGTCTTTGATTTGCTGTGTGGTAGACTCCAGATAGCCCAAGTCATTATAAGTAAATTCGATAGCACTGATGGCATCCTCATCGGCAAGCGTGCCTTTCTTGGCCGTAAGCATAAGGCCACGGGCATCATAAGTATAAGTTTCTACGATAGTAGGATTGGTTGGGTGATCTTGCTTCTTGAGCAGATTGCCCCGCTTATCGTATTCATAGACAGTCACAATCCCTCTTTGGTCGGTCCGCTTGGTGGGGCGTCCAGCCGCAGCAGGGTCTTGATACTCATAGGCAATCGTTTTGTTGTCCGGATAGGTAATCTGGATTACCCGGCCTGCTTTATCATAGGTATATAGGGTCTCCTGGACACCATTGGCGGGATTGTTGTCATCATCCGCAATGATTTTTTTCAGATTCCCCAGCCGGTCATACTCATAGCAAGTTATGCGGGCCAAACCTCCGGCATCCTCCGTCTTTGTAATCATTTGACCAAAGGAATCATATTCATAGGTCGTGAGATTGCCTTTCGGGTCTGTCTGGCTGACCTTATAACGGCCTTTGTACGCAAACGCCATGTGAAGATCCCCCGTTGTCGTATTCGGATTCCCATCTGGATCAGAGATGTCGGCAACCAAACGTCCATAACCGTCATATTCCATTTTGTGATAGACGGACACAGTGGGGCTTTGGCCATCTCGGTCGGCAAAGTGATACGTCGCCCGAAATGTCACTTGCCCTGCCGCATTGTAAATGACATCCTCTTCGTACCGCGGCTGCGAGGCATCACTGGGAGCAAAGCCCTTCCGAATCAATGTCGGCAATCCTCGACCGCTACCGTCGTGAGCTACATCCGACAGACTCCAAGTGCTGTCTATCACTTCACCGGTATCCCCAATACCGCGGCTATAAGTGACCATATGGGTCCCCTTATCGATATGATCATATTCTATGACTTGAATGGTAACCTGATCAACGGCGGTATCATAGCCCTCTGTATTGGCAGCATCAGCCATCAGGACACTTGTAACCATTGTGCCCAGATTGTCATATTCCATACGTCGCTGGGTAACCGAAATATCATTGTTTTCTCCAGGTGCAAGAACATCCGGTTCATCAACGGTCTGATACAATACACTTCGAATGACACGCCCCATCGAATCAAGCGTCTTGACTTCATAATTCTTTTGCGGGTTGATCATCGCAACCTGACGCCCCGCTGCATCATAGAGATACCTAATA
>JBBFLK010000041.1 GCA_037479115.1 Anaerohalosphaeraceae bacterium
GTATAATACTCCCCGAAAACTGAGCGCATAATTAAGGTGGATTTGTCGCCTGAGACGATAATATTTCAGGAGACGAATTCATGAAAAACAAGCGACGTAATCACAGTGCTGCGTTCAAGTCCAAAGTGGCCTTGGCGGCTCTAAAAGGCGACAAAACCATCGCTGAGCTGGCCAGTACGTATGAGGTTCACCCGAATCAGATCACGCAGTGGAAAAAACAGTTGCTCGATTCGCTGCCGGAGTTATTTTCCCGCGGGCGAAAGCATGAGCAGCGGGATCAGGAGGCGTTAACGTCGGAATTGTATCAGCAGATCGGTCAGTTAAAAGTGGAATTGGACTGGCTGAAAAAAAAATCTGGACTTGACGATTGAACAAAAACGCCAGGCCGTCGAGCCGGGACACAAGAAGATCCCGATTATCCGCCAGTGTGACCTGTTGGGCTTGAACCGCAGTAGTCTGTACTATACCGCTAAGGGCGAAACTGAATATAATGAAATGCTTATGAAGCTGATTGATGAACAATACGTTAAAACCCCGTTTTACGGCATTGACAAGATGACCAGGTGGCTGCGGTTGGAAGGTCATCCGGTCAATCCCAAACGAATCCGTCGGCTTATGCGTCAGATGGGCTTGGAAGCAGTTTATCCGCGTCGAAAACGCGGTTTGAGCATCCCGGATACTCAGCACAAGATCTATCCATACTTGTTGCGGGACGTGGAAATTACTCGGCCCGATCAGGTTTGGTCGGCGGATATCACCTACATCCGGATGTATCGCGGCTGGCTGTATCTGACGGCGGTGATGGACTGGTTCAGCCGGTATGTGCTCAGTTGGGAGATTTCGATCACGCTGGAATCAGACTTCTGTGTGTCAGCCCTTCAAGCGGCTCTCGATCGGGGCCAGCCGGAGATTTTTAATACCGATCAGGGAAGCCAGTTTACCTCGGAGGATTTTACCGGAACATTACGTAAATCCGGTGTCCAGATCAGCATGGACGGCCAGGGCCGGGTGTTTGACAATATCTTTATTGAGCGACTGTGGCGGACGGTGAAAGTCGAGGAAGTTTATCTGCGGGACTACCAGACGATTGCCGAGGCCCGGTACTACCTGGGTCGGTATTTTGAGTTTTATAACAATGAGCGTTTGCACCAGGCGTTGGGCTACCGCAGCCCCGCGGCAGTGTACGGCGTCGCCGTTGGCCCTCCGGTCGCCCTCCGGGCTCCCTCCGTTCCAACGGCGGCATTAACCAGCGATGAATCCACCTTAAAACAACCCGTTTTCTGTCTTGACAATGGGTAGGGGTTTAAGGTTCATTTTTGGGTCAAAAAGAAAGAACCCTTCCCCGAAAAGGTGAAAGGTTTGGTGAAAGGTTTTATTGTATAAATAAGGATATAATAACAATATACATAAACTCTTCCCCTTTCACCCCACCCCCGCGTGCATATTTTTGCGCGCGTACGCGCGTGAGGAGAAGTGTTTATTTCTGGAAAGGAGACCAATCATATCTGATGAAATGACCTATTACGACAACCATTTTTTCTTGCCCTGGGAATGTGGGCGTTCCAACTGATGGGGTGAAAGATTCATGGATATTCAAATGATTACTATTCCTGTGGAAGTTATTGGTGAATACTTCGTCCTTTTGGATAAACAAGGAAACCAGCTTGTTACCAAAAAGATTCATCGTGACTGTCTTCTGAATCCTTCTATGGATTCGATGGAACAGGTCATGTGGGGTGTCGCGATAAGAAAAGCAACCGACAAGATCAATCGTCACAACAATATTGCTCCACGGTAAACTCCCTGGCAAAGAAAATTTGATTCCTTAGCTAAAAGTTTTTCCCATAGGACCAGAGACTTGAAATTGCTTCACACCAGAAAGCGTTTTGAACAATATCCGACTTGTACCTGGACGAAAGCTGTTAAGCGCATGATAGAACAATCCCGGAATTGTTATGTTTATCACTGTGAATCTCCGTGGAAACGCTGGGTAACCTGCGCATGTAAAAACAATAACCGTAGGAGTTTGACGCGTTATGGCAAAAACAATTAAAACGAATGAGATCTTATCCTTGCTGGAAAAACAACAATATCGTTGTGCTTTGAGCGGTCGAAAGCTCACACCTGAAACAGCATCTTTAGATCATATCCAGCCACTCTCACGAGGCGGTCTTCACGATATTTCTAATATCTGGATTGTTGATCATCAGGTGAATATTGCCAAGGGGTCACTAACCGCAGAGGAATTCATCAGATTATGCCAGGAGGTCACATGGAATCAAAAATAATTAGTCGAGCGGTTCCTTCGCGGGAAATTAAAAAGAAGACTGCACGGGGAACAGCCGCGTTCCCAGGAAGAGTTTGTTTGTATTGTCCGAGATAACCACACACCTATTTGGAGACCTGCTATGACGAAACAATTCAACATCGAACTTCGAGGGATCGAGACCCTCCGGCCCTATGAGCACAATCCGCGCCTCAATGACGGTGCGGTCGACGCCGTGGCGGACAGTTTGCAGGAGTTCGGCTTCAGGCAGCCGATTGTGGTCGATTCCGATGGCGTCATCGTCTGCGGCCATACCCGCTACAAGGCCGCCTTGAAACTGGGTCTGGCCAAGGTGCCGGTTCATGTGGCCAAGGACCTGACGCCCGAGCAGATCCGGGCCTACCGCATCGCCGACAACAAGACGGCCGACCTGGCCGAGTGGAACTATGAAATCCTGCCCATCGAACTATCGGAGCTGATGGAGGCCGGATTCGACATGAGTTTGCTGGCCTTCGACGAAAAAGAACTGACCCAGTTGCTCAACGCCGCCGAGGTCAAACAGGGCAACTGCGATCCGGACCAGATCCCCGACCCGCCGGATGAGCCAATTACCCAGTCGGGAGACCTCTGGGTCCTGGGCAATCACCGGCTCCTTTGCGGGGATGCGGGCAGCCAGGAGGACCTGGATAGGCTGCTGGATGGGCAGGTAATCCATCTGATCAACACCGATCCCCCCTACAACGTCAAGGTCGAACCGCGCAGCAACACGGCCATCGCGGCCGGCCTCAGTTCCTTTACCAACAAGAAGGCCCAACTGCATCATCAGGGTTTTGACCAGGCACGCGGCGCCGGTGATCCCAAGAAAGCCCGCAAGAAGATGCGGGCCAAAGACCGGCCGCTGGAAAATGATTTTCTTTCGGCTGAAGATTTCAACGAGATGCTCCGAGCCTGGTTCAACAACATGGCACGCGTCCTGGTCCCCGGCGGCTCGTTTTACATCTGGGGCGGCTATGCCAATCTCGGCAATTACCCCAAACCGCTCCAAGACGCCGGATTGTACTTTTCGCAAGGGATCGTGTGGGACAAACAGCACCCCGTCCTGACCCGGAAGGATTTCATGGGGGCGTTTGAGATTTGCCAACCGCCTGATACACAAGTCATGACACCCGCCGGCACGACCGCGTTGTCCGCCCTGCGAGACGGGGATGAGGTCATCACGTATGCCAAGGGTTCTGGAGCCATCATCGGCCACCGTCGTGGCCCAACGATCCGCGTCGGCACGCGTACATATGGCGGCCCCCTCTATGGGATTACTGTCGGTTCCAACACCACTTGGTGCACCGATGGCCATCTGTTCAGCGTCCGACTCGTACCACACGCTCGGTCCATCTGGTGCGTCTACCTCATGCGGCGTGGTCGATGGTGGCGCGTGGGCAAGACGAAGTTGCTCACCACATGGGGGCTGGGCCTCAAGCAGCGGCTCGATATGGAAAATGGCGAAGAAGCCTGGATTCTCAGCACCCATGACACGAATTGCGATGCGGCATGTGCCGAGCAGGTGGTCTCGGCTCGGTACGGTATCCCAACCACGTTTTGGGTTGAAGCCAAAACATGCAAGCGAACGCATTCGCAGATCACCAGCATCTACGACCGCTTTGATCCAATGGCTCTGCATCGGGGAGCGCTTTGGGCCCTATCCGATCACCATCGTCGGATCGAATACCCGTTTATCCATTGCGGCAACACGCGACCAAAGTACGGACGCAGGGTGTCTTTTCTGACGCGGGCATGCAACCTGCTGCCTGATGCAATGGAAGTTCCCGTTCCGGCAGGCGGCCCAAAGTATCGCTGGATACCGATTCGACATGTGGATGTGCAAGACTACGCTGGGCCGGTCTATTCGCTTGATGTGGACAGATACCATCATTACATCGCTGACGGCATCGTTACGCATAATTGTTTCTATGGTTGGAAACTCGGCAAGGGTCACCGCTTCTTCGGTCCCAACAATGCCCCTGACCTGTGGCACGTCAAAAAAATTCCGCCCCAGAAGATGGATCACTTGACGGCCAAGCCGGTGGAGCTGGCGGTACGAGCGATCCAGTATTCTTCCAAACAAGGCGAGAATGTCCTGGACCTGTTCGGCGGATCGGGCAGTACCCTGATCGCCTGCCAGCAGACAGACCGGAAGGCCTTCCTGATGGAACTGGACCCATTGTATTGCGATGTCATCGTCCAGCGTTTTGAAAACTTTACGGGATTGAAAGCCCAGCGGATCAGTCCTGAGAGCCCGAATGCTGTTTAAGAAAGCGAGCGATTTGATGTTTGTTCTTTTGCCCTTGAGCCACCGCCAAGACAAACTCGACCAGCGATGGATTGTCGATCTGAACCCGGATGCCGTTCCATTGCAGGAACGCCAACGCGCAGACGATTCCCGTACGCTTGTTTCCATCCAGAAATGGATGATTCATCACGATATGATACAAATAGGCCGCGGCCATCTCGAACAAATCCGGGTGGGCGTATTGCCCTCCAAAGCCGGCCCTGGGCATGGCCACCGCCGACTCCAAAAGTCCTTTGTCGCGGATCTGGCCGCTGCCTCTGTACCGGCGGACCTGATCGGCATGGATCCTCAAGACCTCATCCAGATTGAGGAACCGGATCTCCATCGGCTAATCGGCCAGCTTCTGGAGGGCCGGGCCAAAGTCTTCATTGATCTGGTGGAGGATCCGGTTCAACTCGGCCTGTTTGCTGTCCGGACGAACCGGAGAAATGACCAGTTTGTCGCCATTGGTCGTGATTTCCACCTCTGTATCCGGGGTGATTTGCAGCAATTCCATGATCGGCTTGTCGATGACCAGAGCGTAGCTGTTTCCGTGTTTGATGAGGTTTTTGACCATACAATCCAATCTCCCAAATTTCGTATACACATAGTATATACGAAATTATCGCCCAAATCAATGGGATTCTTGAAGAAAAACCCCGGTCATTTCCGGGGTTCTGGAGAAAAGAGGTCTGCGAATCGGTTATTTCCGGGCCCACACAAACTGCCCGCGGCCGACCTTCTGGAAGCGGGAATCATCTCCCTTGGTTGTGATTTCCTTCAGGATGGCGGCACAGAGCGTATTGGCTGGTGTCTTGCCGCTGGCGCTTTTCCAATAATCCTTGGCGGCCATGGTCTCGATCAGCTGCCGGCAGGTCATGGGCCCATTGGCCTCCGCCAATACCCGCACCGCCGCATCCAGCGCCGAGAGCCGTTGGACCTTGGGCGACGTTGGCCCACGTTTCGATTGGGCGGCCTTTTGGGTTCGGGTCGTAGGTTTTCTTGGCTTGGGGCTGGCCTTGCCGCCCTGGGCCGACGGGGACGCTTTCTTGGGATTGTACAGGCCCACCAGCCGTTCGGCGGATTGGATGGCCACCGGCTTATTGCCGGCCAGCGTCACCGCCTCCCAGCCGCCCTCCTGGGCGGCCTTCATGATCCGCACGGGCGTAGTGTTCCTGCCGACCTTCAGGTCGTACACGCTGCCGATTTGGATGTCTTGGGTTTTCATCATTTGGGTCCTTTCAAAAAAATGTTCGTCCGGAACGCTCCGCCACGCTGCTACAGGCGGGTTTCCTGGAGGGTATCTTCGATTTCGCTTACTTCGAATCCGCTCAGGAAACTCAAGATTTCCATCAGGTTCTGGCGGATGTGCTTTAAATCCCCGACGTGGCCCCAATTAATTTCTTTGGGGGTTTTGCCCAATTCGCATTCAAAGAATCCGAGCAGGTTGGCGATGTCGCTTTTGGCGGTTTCGTATTCGGTTTTTACATCTTGTTTTGCCATGTTTGGGTCTCCTAAAAAGGCGTTTTTATTGTTCAATTCCAGGGATGACTTACCGGCTTTTGGCCCCGGATCCAAGGGAATTAAGTCATTATTTTCAAAGAATTTGCATTATTTTTTTAGCCGTTCTGGACCCGGGGTAGAATGAATCCAAAACTGCTCAAAATTACGGCCTTAAGCGTGGAGGAACTGGCCCAATTGCTCCGCCAGGCGGGCCGCCGGTCTATCTCTGGACAAGCGGTGCTGGCAATCGCCCAAAAGGCTGGAATTGTCCGGGATGGAGGCAGGATTAACCTGATTGAATACACCGCATTTCTGGCCCGGGAGGTGGCCGGTGGCGCCGATTAATCCAACCCAACTGAAACCCGCCGAGCTGACACGCTTGCTCAACTCCGCCGGATTTGGCGAGGTCATCAACGAACGCACCCTGCGACGCCATCGCAATCGCGCTGGATATACCATCGGCGATACCAGGACGGTGGATCTATTCCGCTATGCCGCCTGGCTGACTCATCGGTACTTGGAACCGCCCAAAAAGGAACGCACCTACGAGGAGATGAAAGAAGCCGCCCGGCGGCGGAATGCCGAACTGGCCCGGGCCGGCCAGGACATCGGGCAGATCCCGGAAGTCGTCAATCCCGATCGCAAGGCACAGGCCACGGCCAGCTTCAAGACCTTCTGCGAGGTGTATTTCCCGGATGTGTTCTACCTGCCCTGGTCCGAGGACCATCGGAAGGTTATCGACAAGATCGAGCAGGCAGTCCTTCAGGGCGGCCTGTTTGCCCTGGCCATGCCGCGCGGATCGGGCAAGACGGTGTTGATGCAGATGGCCTGCCTGTGGTCTGCCCTGATTGGGGCCACGGAGTTTGTCTGCCTGATCGCCGCCTCCGCCGAACGGGCCAAGGACCTGCTGGAAAACATCAAGGTCTGGCTGGAGACCAATGACTTCTTGCATGAGGACTTCCCGGAAGTGACCTTTCCGATCCGCGCCCTGGAACGGATTACCAACCGCCAGAAAGGTCAGAGGCATAACGGGATTCCGACCCGGATCGAATGGGTGGCCGACAAGATCGTCCTGCCTACCATCGAAGGCAGCCAGGCATCCGGGGCGGTCATCTCCTCCTGCGGGATGAAGGGCTCGGATATACGAGGCCAGAACTATGCCCGCTCCGATGGCCGGGTAGTGCGGCCGCAATTGGTGATGGTCGATGACCCCCAGACCACCGAATCGGCCTGGAGCCCCTCCCAATCCCAGCGCAGAGAAGCAATCCTGGCGGGAGACGTATTGGGCATGGCCGGTCCCGGCAGGAAGATCTCCGGGCTGATGGCCTGTACGGTGATCCGGCCAGGGGATATGGCGGACAACATCTTAGACCGCCAAAAGCACCCCGAATGGCAGGGAGAGCGGACCAAGATGGTCTATGCCTTCCCGACCAATCAGAAACTCTGGGCGCAGTATGCGGAGATCCGGGCCGATTCCCTGCGGAATGATGGGGATGGTTCTGAGGCCACGGAGTTCTATCGCCAAAATCGGGAGGCGATGGATGCCGGAGCCATTGTCGCCTGGCCCGAGCGTCACAATAAGGACGAACTATCCGCCATCCAGCATGCCATGAACCTCAAGATGCGGGATGAGGCGGCCTTCTTTGCCGAGTACCAGAATGAGCCGATGGTCGAGGCCGAAGGGGAAGAGATGCTCAATGCCGACCAGATTGCCGCCAAACTCAATGGCTACAATCGCAGCATCGTCCCGGTTAGCTGCAATCTCCTGACTTTGTTTATCGACGTCCAGCAGAAGGCCCTGTTCTGGATGCTGTGCGGATGGGAACGGGATTTTACCGGGTATGTGGTCGATTACGGCACCTGGCCGGAGCAGAAACGGCTTTACTTTACCTTGCGGGACATCCGAAGAACCCTTGCCCAGCAAAAGCCCGGTGCCGGGCTGGAAGGAGCGATCTATAACGCCCTGGAGAGATTTATAATACTCCCCGAAAACTGAGCGCATAATTAAGGTGGATTTGTCGCCTGAGACGATAATATTTCAGGAGACGAATTCATGAAAAACAAGCGACGTAATCACAGTGCTGCGTTCAAGTCCAAAGTGGCCTTGGCGGCTCTAAAAGGCGACAAAACCATCGCTGAGCTGGCCAGTACGTATGAGGTTCACCCGAATCAGATCACGCAGTGGAAAAAACAGTTGCTCGATTCGCTGCCGGAGTTATTTTCCCGCGGGCGAAAGCATGAGCAGCGGGATCAGGAGGCGTTAACGTCGGAATTGTATCAGCAGATCGGTCAGTTAAAAGTGGAATTGGACTGGCTGAAAAAAAAATCTGGACTTGACGATTGAACAAAAACGCCAGGCCGTCGAGCCGGGACACAAGAAGATCCCGATTATCCGCCAGTGTGACCTGTTGGGCTTGAACCGCAGTAGTCTGTACTATACCGCTAAGGGCGAAACTGAATATAATGAAATGCTTATGAAGCTGATTGATGAACAATACGTTAAAACCCCGTTTTACGGCATTGACAAGATGACCAGGTGGCTGCGGTTGGAAGGTCATCCGGTCAATCCCAAACGAATCCGTCGGCTTATGCGTCAGATGGGCTTGGAAGCAGTTTATCCGCGTCGAAAACGCGGTTTGAGCATCCCGGATACTCAGCACAAGATCTATCCATACTTGTTGCGGGACGTGGAAATTACTCGGCCCGATCAGGTTTGGTCGGCGGATATCACCTACATCCGGATGTATCGCGGCTGGCTGTATCTGACGGCGGTGATGGACTGGTTCAGCCGGTATGTGCTCAGTTGGGAGATTTCGATCACGCTGGAATCAGACTTCTGTGTGTCAGCCCTTCAAGCGGCTCTCGATCGGGGCCAGCCGGAGATTTTTAATACCGATCAGGGAAGCCAGTTTACCTCGGAGGATTTTACCGGAACATTACGTAAATCCGGTGTCCAGATCAGCATGGACGGCCAGGGCCGGGTGTTTGACAATATCTTTATTGAGCGACTGTGGCGGACGGTGAAAGTCGAGGAAGTTTATCTGCGGGACTACCAGACGATTGCCGAGGCCCGGTACTACCTGGGTCGGTATTTTGAGTTTTATAACAATGAGCGTTTGCACCAGGCGTTGGGCTACCGCAGCCCCGCGGCAGTGTACGGCGTCGCCGTTGGCCCTCCGGTCGCCCTCCGGGCTCCCTCCGTTCCAACGGCGGCATTAACCAGCGATGAATCCACCTTAAAACAACCCGTTTTCTGTCTTGACAATGGGTAGGGGTTTAAT
>JBBFLK010000042.1 GCA_037479115.1 Anaerohalosphaeraceae bacterium
TCTCAGGCGACAAATCCACCTTAATTATGCGCTCAGTTTTCGGGGAGTATTATACATTTGCAGAAGTCCAAATTGAAGGACGGTTTGAGGGCAAAGGATGTCTGCCGCCGTTTCGGGGGGCCACTCTTCGAGGCGGCTTCGGGTATCATCTCAAACAGACGGTCTGTCATCGAAAGCAGAGCACCTGTCAGGACTGTATCGTTCGGACCACTTGCGCTTACAGCTGCATCTTTGAAGGGATTCCTCCGCAGGACCGTCAGATGATGCGGCTCTATCCCTATGTCCCGCAGCCCTTTACACTTCTGGTTAATCCGGAGGACCCTGCCCAAATCGAGCCGGGCGATATGTTTTCTTTCGGCATGCGTCTTTTCGGCAGGGCCATCGAGCTGTTTCCTTATATCGCCTACAGTTTCATCGAAATGGGCAAAGAAGGGCTCGGGAAAGACCGGATACCTTTCCAAATTACCCGGATTGTCCAGCCCTCCTTTGCGTTGGAGATTTATCAGGAGCAGGGGGCTTGCCTCCGGAAAGTCCAAACAGAATATCCTCAAAATGTGCTTCCTTTCTGTAAGCGCATCCGAACGGATTTTATTACGCCCGTGCGTCTTCGAGTCAACGGCAGAGAACCTTCTGCAATCCGATTCGAGGATTTAATCCGTGCGATTGTCCGAAGATTCTCTATTTTGACGTATTTCTATGGGACCCCGCCGGAAAATCTTTCTATTGATTATTCTGCGGCGGCGGCCGTTTCCTCTGTTTGCAGCCAAACCAAACCAATTGAGTTCCGCCGATTTTCCGGCAGACAGAAACGCCCTGTTGAGATGAGCGGTCTGGTCGGAAGTGCGATTTATGAAGGCAATCTGGAGCCGTTTCTGTCCTGGCTGTCGATTGCCCAAATTATTGGCGTTGGAAAGGCGGCCAGCTTCGGCTTCGGCCGCATCCAGATAACCCCTTTGCAAGAGGACAAATATGATGCAGAAAGAATTGATTGAACTGTGTATCGGTGCCATCCTCCACGATATCGGCAAAATCGGCGAGCGGGCTCGCATCGAGCTTTCCGATCAATCTGAAAGATTAAAATCGCAAATCTGTCCGACGGGAAAAGACGGCAATTACGGCTATATCCACGCCGCCTGCACCAACGAATTTATGGAAAAAATAAAAAACAAGCTGCCGCGCGAGCTGGATGCCTCGAAAATTGCCAATATCGCCTGCTATCATCACAAGCCCGATCACGATAAACCTCTTCAATTCATTGTCCAGACGGCAGACTGGCTCTCTGCCGGACAAGACCGGGCGGAAGACCAAAAAGACGACTCCGCCGTTCCCCGTGATGCAGGAATCCGCGATTTTGCCAACAGCATCTTTGCCGGCATTACCCCGATTGTCAAAAAGGATTGGAAAAAACCCGCAGCTATCCATCTGCCGCTGATTCCCCTGGAACTGAATGAAAAAGTCTTTCCCTGTTCTGCTTCTGCGAATCCTGTTGAGGACCATAACCTTTTGTGGAATAGTATCTTGGAGCATTTTGAGCGGCTGGAGCCGACGAATCCGGTTTTGTTTATTCACCAGCTGATTTGGGTCTTTGGGCTTTACTCCTGGTCTGTACGGAGCCATCGAAGCCAGTTTGCGGAAATTTCGCTGCTGGACCACTCCCTAACGACGGCGGCCTTTGCCTGCGCCCTATATCAGTATCACAGCCGGACCAACACAATGACTGAAAAAGACATTCAGGACTACAATCCCAAGAAATTCCGTATTGTCCAGGGCGACCTGAGCGGCATCCAGTCTTATTTATATGATGCCGCTTTGGACAATCCGTCCGGCCTGAGCAAACGCCTCCGCGCCAAGTCTTTTTATTTGAATCTGATTACGCGTCTGGCCGGGTCGCTGCTCTTGCAGAAGGTCGGCCTGCCGGAGGTCAACCGCATCATCGATGCAGGCGGAAACTTTACCCTGCTTGTCCACAATACGCCCGATTGTCTGGATACTATCAAAGATACCCAAAAGCAGATTGACGACTGGTTCCGGCGTACCTTTGCCGGCAAACTCCATCTGAATCTGTGCTATGAAACTGAATTAAGCGGCAACGATTTCAAAAAAGAGCGTTTTTACGAAATCCAGCAGAAACTGGCCCAGCAGATGGATCATGCTAAAAGGCAGGCCCAAAGGGCCGTCCTGACCGATGGGGCCCGCTGGAATCCGAGTGCATTCCTCCCTCCAATCGACCCGTCGCTGATTCCCAAAACTCCATCAGAAGAAGGGGAAAATTCAAAGGAATTGCCTGAAAACAAATTTTTTGAAGAATTGGGGAAGAAACTGACCAGCGGAAACTTTCTGATTGTTTCCGGGGCTGCTCTTCCGGGTGCATTCAGCGAAGAACTGGCTCGCTTGCCGATGGCCCATCCTTTTGGTGCCTTCTATTTTGCCGTCAAAGCAGCCCCGGCCGCTTCCGCCGACATTGTCGGCTGCTTCGAGCTCGTTCCGGGCAATGAATCCAAATCCTTCGGCCAAACGCGCTGCGGTCTCCTGCTGGCCAACTACATTCCCCGACAGACGGAACAGGACCGGCCGCTCTACGAATTTCCGGAGATTGCCGACTGGCTCCGTCAGCAGTTCTCGGAGGAGAACGAATCCATTTACAGCAGCGGCCAGCCGAAATCTTTTGCTCAGCTTTGTGCCGATTCGTTAATCCGCAAAACAAAGGAGAAAATCGAGGTCAAAGGCGAGCCCCTGCTGGCGGTTCTGAAAGCTGATGTGGACCGACTGGGCATGCTCTTTTCCAAAATCCTCGAAAATGCCCGGGCCCCGCTGAGCTGGTATATCTCCCTGTCCCGGCAGCTGAACCTGTTTTTCTGCGGCATCCTGCCCGGCTGGTTCCTCAATCCGCCGAAGGAAAATCCTGATTTTCGGAATATCTACACCGTCTATGCGGGCGGCGATGACCTTCTTCTGGTCGGCCCGTGGACTACGATGCTTAAGTTCGCCGCCTTTCTCCGGCGAAAGTTTAAGGAATATGTCTGCGGACATCCGGAAATCTCCATCTCGGCCGGCATTGCCCTCTGCCACAGCCGCTTCCCGCTTTCTCAGGCCGCCAAACAGGCCGGCGATGCCCTCGAAAAGGCCAAGAAAACCAGAGACCGCATCTGTGTCTTCAACACTGTTCTCACTTGGGAGTCTTTTGAGCAGGCGATTGGACGGGATGCCGCCTTTTTTGATCAGATGATTACAGAAGACGGCGCAGAGGGCATCAGGGCTGCCAAGGGCTTTGTTTACCGCCTTCTCCGTTATGCGAAAACGGCTGAAGAGTGCGCCGACGCGGGCAAAACGCCGGTCAATCTCCGCAAGCTGCTCTGGCGTTCGCACCTGAAGTATGACATCGCCCGAAATGTCAAGCCGGTCGATAAAGAAGACAGACAGCCCGCAGGCCTTCGCCGTATCGAGGAACTTACCGCCCTCACGGCCGATGATGCAGGAAAAGACAAAATCCGGCGCCTCAAAGTCGCCGCAACATACTGTCTCTATCTGAACCGTTAACCTTTTTTGGAGGATTGGCTATGAGTCAGCAAAAACATTCTTATTCAGGCGGTCATGGGAATCGAGAAACCCAAAACCGCCATAACGAAACTATTCCGTTGCCTGACGTAATATACTATGATTCTTCAGGTAATATGCCGGTGCAACTGCTCTCAGACTGGGCAGAAGCCTGGGCAAAATCTTTTCCAGAAAAAAAACTATCCAAAAACCAGATTCGCCGATTTTTCGGAGCGATAAAAAATCTGCATTTTCAATTAGATAGCGGTCGTCCGTGGGAACAAATTCTGCCTTTGTTTAAAATGTTCCTGAGCAAGGTAAGCTATGCAGAAAAAGCTGTTTCGAAAAAAATTCCATCAGAGTTTGCCAACTTTCTAAAAATCCACATCAAAAAAGTTGGCAGCAGTGAAAAAAACTTTCGTGCTTTTGTGCTTTTCTTCGAGGCGGTGCTGGGATTTGCGTATGGTTATGACAAAATTGGTGGAAAGGAATAAACCATGTCAGAATTCAAAAAAATCGTCAAAATTAAGGTCATTACAGGAAAAATTTTCGTCCAAACCGGTCTGCATATCGGGGCATCCAATGATACGATGGAAATCGGAGGTGTGGACAATCCCGTCCTTCGAAATCCGGCTAACGAAGAACCCTACATTCCCGGTTCGTCCCTGAAAGGCAGGATGCGTTCGCTGATGGAATGGCATTTGGGCAAACTCCATCCGCAGGGCGAAGTGTTCATGGACACCAATCCGGAATGTCCCATCACACGGGTTTTCGGCCACAGCGCAAGCAAGGATAACAAGGTCGGTCTGACTCGCCTTATCGTACGCGACTGCTTCCTCAGCGACGAATCCCGCAAAGCATTTGCCGGCGGTCAGGACATCACCGAAGTCAAACATGAAAACTCTATCAACCGCATCACCTCCATGGCAAATCCCCGCCCGATTGAGCGGGTGGTGCCGGGGGTGACATTTGACCTCGATATTGCCTACCGCGTGCTCGATACCGGCGACGGCGGAGCGACGGATGAAAAGTACTTCAAGGAAGTTGTCCTGAAGGCCCTGGCACTGGTGGAAAAGGATTATCTGGGCGGCTGCGGCTCCCGCGGATGCGGCAAGGTCAAATTCATCGACCTCAAAGACGAAGCCGGAAATCCCCTCACCCTGCCTACAGTCTGAACGGAAAGGCCCTGACCTATGCAATGGTACGAAATCAAACTGAAGGTGCACACGGCTCTGGGCACGCGGCTGTCGGCCGATACCCTGTTCGGCCATTTGTGCTGGGCCCTCCGCTATCACGAAGGCGAAGCGGCCCTCGCCGATTTTCTCCGTGCCTATGCCGACGGAGCGCCGCCGCTGCTTTTGTCCGATGTCTTCCCGGATGGCTACTGGCCGCTTCCGCACCTGCCCCGGCCGACCCCCGAGCAGGAAAAGAACCTGCTCGAGAAAATCCGGCGCATCCCAAAGAGCGAACTGGAAAAGCACCTGTATGTCGAAAAAGACGGAGAAGTTCCGGTCGGGAATGCAAAACCAAACGAAATTGAGGCCTTCGATTTCCTCAAATGGATGTACAAACTGTCCTTTCTGCCGGATAAGGGCCTCCATGCCCTTTGCGGCGGGCTGAGCACCGAGGCCGTCTTTCGTTGGTTTCTCGACAACGAGTGCGGAAGCCCGATACTGCCCAAAGAAACCGTCGTGGCCCACAACACCATCAGCCGTCTGACCGGCACCACCGGCCAGGAAGGGTCGCTCTTTTTCACCAAAGAGTGGCATATTGACCCTTCCGATCCGCCCGTTTTTCGTCTTCTGGCCGCCTCGGCTCAGTACAGCGGCGAGAAAATCAAGGCCCTGTTTGAGCGGGCTCTTGAGGGCGGCTACGGCAAATACAAATCCCGCGGCAAGGGCAAGGTTGCTGTCGAATCGGTTTCTCCGGCCGTCCTGCCGGCTGTTTCCAAACCCAATGCCGTCCTCCTTCTGGCCGCTTGTGCACCCGCCGAACAGGACCCCGCCGAGGGTTTCTGGAAACTCCAGACCAAAATCGGCAAACTCGGCGGCGACTGGGCCGTCGGGCCTCATCCGAGCGGCATTCACGATGTGTATAAAAAGCCGCTGATTCTGCTGACGGCCGGGTCGGTGCTGAAAACCGACAGCCCGCGTCCCTTTTACGGCCGGCTTGTCCAAAACATTCACCGCTCTTTCCCGGAAGTGTGCCAGTATGCCCTTGCGCCGGCCCTGCCGGTCTGCTGTGATTTTACGGAGGTTATATGAAGCGATACAAAATGACCATTACCATCCTTTCCCCCGTTCATATCGGCTCCGGACAGGATATCGACCCGACGGAATATGTCGTCAAAAACGGCATTTTTTACCGGATTGACCTGCCCCGATTCCTCTCAGAGATGCCGCCGGCCCTCCGGGCCGAATTCGACCGCAGAGTGTCGGACCCCAATCCGTTTGTTATCCGTGACTTTATTTGCCGCCATGTTGACCCCGAAAAGTACGCCTGCTTCAGAGCGGATGCAGGGGCCTTTGAGTCGGAGTACAAAAATAGTCTTTCGGATCGGAACCGGCAGATGGAAGTCAGTCTCTTTACCCGAACCCCCGGCACCTGGCGGGCCTATATCCCCGGCTCCTCCATCAAAGGCGCCATCCGAACCGCTGTAATCAATACCCTGGCTCAGGAGAAAAAAGAATCTCTGAAACAGAAAAAGCAGGAAGCCGTAGAAAAGGCCAAAGAAAGAACTGAGCGGATTATTGAAAAATTGAAGCAAAAAAACAAAAAGTACGACGAGAAAAAAATCTATCAGGAGCAGCTCCAGAAGGCTTATGAAGAATTTGGCAAAACCCAGCTGGAGCCGCTTTGTCTGAAACAGTACAAATTTAATCCCCAGACCGACCCATTCCGGTGTGTGAAAATATCGGATGCGATGCTGCCGGAAGAAATGCCGACCTTTATTGATAAAGCAGAAATTTTTAAGCTGAAAAAAACGGCCGGCGCTGACCCCTCGAAAATTCAGATGTTTTACGAGCAGTGTTTTTCGATGCTCGATAAGGAAGATGACAACGATGAAGACATTCGGGCTGAAGGCACACTCGATATCGACGACCAATTGCCTGAAAAAAGCTTCTTTGATAACCGTGAAGGGAAAAAAATCCCCGCTGTGTCGATGAAGCTGGATGCCTACATGATTCTCAAGGCCTGCCGTGCTTTTTATCAGCCGAAAATGCAGCAGGAGCACGATAAGTTTTACCGTTCCAGTTCCGAACTGGAACAGAACAGCCAAAAGTTGCTGGATCTCCTAAACAAGTGTAACGATAACGAATTCCCGCTTCGGATAGGGCGGTTCAGTCATGTCGAGTGTACGACGGTGGACGAATTTCGCGAGCCGTACAACCCCCGCGGCTGGGGCAACTCCCGGACCCTCTCGGGCGGGACCATGCCGATGGGCTGGGTGAAGGTCCGATTGGAGCCTGAGAAAGACGAGAAACAGAGGGCATAGAAGACAAGGAATGCGGCGAACTTTTCAACGGCGGTAAGAAAAAAATGGAACAGAGTCGATTGGACCAGATAAAGGAAGAAGAGTTCGGGTGCAGATATTGCCGATGGTACGAGGTGTGCGATGGGGATTTTATCCTGTATGAACCGGAGGAATACGGGTACGGGTGCAGAAAGCATACCCCCTGTGAATAACCCGTGCTCGGCGGGACGGTTTTCGCGGCCGGACGGGGCATGGATGGATTGTAAAGAAAAAAGACCCGTATAGTGTGTAATATGGGCGGTTTTTTAAAGATATTTGCACGTAAAAATTTGCAGAATCAGGGCTTAAAACGCTTGACAGAACCGCCGGTCGGCCTATAATAGAAAATGTGCCGATTACAGAAAACTTGTAAGTTTCGGTCTTTCAAAAGTTTATAGAGATTTTGGCCTTTGGGAGGGCACAAAAAAATTGCCGAAAAAGGCCCTCAAAGAGGGGGTTACAGTTTTTGCCTTTGCAACCCCTTGAAAACAAAAGACTTGCAAAGGCCGGTCTTGCATTTTTTCCCTGATGAATAAGGGATTGAAACATCCGGTGGCGGATCCGAACTGGAAAGATATCTGGGCACTTGCATTTTTTCCCTGATGAATAAGGGATTGAAACGATTTTGTGATTTTTGATGCGCATTTTTAATGCATACAGCAGCTTGCATTTTTTCCCTGATGAATAAGGGATTGAAACACGATTGTGTTATAATCAAAACGGATTTTTGTTTCGCAGTAATCTTGCATTTTTTCCCTGATGAATAAGGGATTGAAACTTCTTCTTTGGGTGAGCCGACTTGTCATAATTACGAGGACTCTTGCATTTTTTCCCTGATGAATAAGGGATTGAAACTTCCAAAACACGTTTTCCAAAGAATCTCTCCACATCCATCTTGCATTTTTTCCCTGATGAATAAGGGATTGAAACCTCGCCTTTTTTTTGCGTGTTTTTTTTGTAGTTGCCTTGTTCTTGCATTTTTTCCCTGATGAATAAGGGATTGAAACCATCATCCCAGCGTTCAACAATCCGCACAAGCGAATTCACCTTGCATTTTTTCCCTGATGAATAAGGGATTGAAACCGTAATCTCCTTTGCTTATCGATTTTAATTTTCTGTGGTCCCCTTGCATTTTTTCCCTGATGAATAAGGGATTGAAACCCCAGTTAGCATTATACAGATTTGGTTCTTCAAAAAATGCACTTGCATTTTTTCCCTGATGAATAAGGGATTGAAACGGCCCAGACTGAACCCAATGCCGTTGTTTTTGGTCCAGCCGGCGGTACTTGCATTTTTTCCCTGATGAATAAGGGATTGAAACAAGGTCTGTTTTTTAGCCATTGACAATCTCCTTTCCTCTTGCATTTTTTCCCTGATGAATAAGGGATTGAAACCAGGCAGCGGCCAGTCTCCAGCGGCCAGTGACCAGTTATCAGTCATCAGTCAGCAGTTTTTCCGTTAAATTCATTTGCTTTCGTCCTTCGCTTTTTTTCGAATCTGTGAAATCTGCGCAATCTGTGGTTTC
>JBBFLK010000043.1 GCA_037479115.1 Anaerohalosphaeraceae bacterium
CAATGTCAGTCGAGCTGTCCAACAGGAACCTCCTGCCTGAATGGAACCTGCAATGATTGCGATGATTGTGTTAATGAAATAGATGGACTATGCAGGATGGATGGAAAGTATTGTATCGGTGCGTTAATGGAATGCGAGATTAAAAATCCGGAAGATGGAATGGCTATAAACCCTGCAGATCCTATTACTCTTAAGGCCAAGGCTACAGATTTTGACTGCAAGTACGATACGGATGGTTGTTCAAGTTCAGTCCAAGATCCAGTTGAGGTGTTCTGGTTTGCAACTTGGCTCGGCACATCTAACCCTGCAGGGAAATTTCCTGCAGGAAACAAAGGCAAATCAGTTACTTGGTACGCACCTAAAGAGGCGGGAACAGTAATGATTGTTGCTTTTTGCAGGGACAGTGAATCAATGTATATTGATCCAATAGCGTGTGATGCAATTATTGTATATATTGTTCCCAAGATTATAGCGATAGTCGCCGGACAGGATCTTTTCGGTCTGGGAACACAGGACTTGTGGGATACATTAGTAGCAGAACCATGGGCGAACGAGGAGGGTAACATTGTTGGCTATTTTCGATGCGATGCGGACTGGGATCCATTTGATAATGCGGAATGGTGGATCAAGGATCAGAAAAATCTATATCCACTGTCATTAGTCATCATTACAGGACACAGCAACGGCGCGGATGCCGCCAGAAAAGTGGCAGCCAATTTACAGGATGATGGGATTTTAGTGGACTTATTGTTTTTATTTGACTTGGTGCCGAAACCATGGGAATTTGGCGATCCAGAACAAAAATCTCCAAAACCTGTATCCAATGCAGTTTCCATATTCGAAATCTATCAAAGAGATGATATAAGAAAACTGGGAATCTGGCCTCTTGAAGTTTGGCTTCAAGGATGGTACATCCTATCTGGCGAAAATAGGCCGTTTTTTACCAAATACAAACCGCATGGTCCGGGGCCGGTGTATTATACTGACCCCCAAACGATGCAACGAACTGAACGCATTCGGTATCCGCATACGGAAATGGTCTATGACGGGGGGCCGAAAGATGACCTGTTGTGCCCTCTTATAACCGGTTTAGGATTTTAATCTGGAAAGGAGTTGAACATGGTAGCCGCAAGTCCGATTTTTGATCTCATATTTCTTGCCGGTTTTCTTCTGTCAAATACCCCTGAAATCCCCAGAAAAGTAGTTGCCATGGTAGCCGGACGTCCGGTGACAAACATACAGGTTTTGGAAGCAGTAGCGATAGAGCGGGAATCCCGCAGTCCCGAATACAATATAGACTCCATTCCATTTAGCTACCTTATCTTCGATAACGTGCTCGAAGAAATGCTTCCCGTCTTTTTATTTGAACAATATGCATCTCAAAACGGCATTCATATTACAGAACAGGAAGTATGGGATTGCGCAGAAAAAGATGCCCGAAAATACGGCAAGTCGCTGGCAGAATCTCTTCAATCTTACCAAACCCCTTATGAGGATTCTGAAAATGCCCGCAAAAGACTTTACAAAGTCTGGTATAAATATCTGCTGTATCACAGGGTTGTTGAACATTATGACCCGAATGTAAACACGGTTACGGAAGAAGACATCCAAGCATGGGCGGCGGACCGAAAGAAAAAATACAGAAACCTTCCAATCGGAGAACCGGAGCAGATTCGCTATCGAGCCATTGCGGTCACGTCGGCAGACTATGCAGAAAAGGCATCTGTACAGGAGGAATTCGACAGGATTCGTGCTCGACTGAACAAAGGAGAACTCTTTGAAGCCGTGGCAAAGGACTATGCTGACAAGGAAGGATACAGCATCAAAGGAATCGGGCATCAGCCGACCGACTGGGTGCTGACCAGCGTATTTGAGAAACAGGGGTTCGAGGCCCTGACTTCCTGGAAATCATTGAAGAACAAGGCCATTGTGGTCAAAACAAAAGGATTGCCATTTGTAATGGTGATGAGGGTGGATGATTATAAACCGGATACCCAAATGAGCATTGAGGAGGCAATTCGCCGCAAGCCTTTGCCTTCAGAAGTCGTTGAAAATGCAAAAGCATTTAAGTTTTTTCGACGCACGCAGGAGCTCACTGACCGGCTCAGAGACCAAATGGGAGCAATTGTGTATGTCGGTGGCAAGAAGGAAGTCTGCCAGGAATTAGAGGAGCAGTACAAACTCTATCGAGAACAGAGAAAACTCCGTGAAGGGCGAAGAGAACTTTCAGAGAAAGCTTCTGATTCTGGGAGCAGATAACGGGAAAGGAGAGAAAACAATGAGAGCAGTCTATTCTTTTTTTCTTGTTCTTGCTGCTGAAGCGATTTTTGAAAAAACATCCTGGGCTTTTCAAGCTGAAGTGGTGGCTCGAGTCGGTCAGACTGCAGTGACCAATGCGGATGTGTATGAACGGATTAAAAGGAAAACTTCGGATCTGGATCGATACCTCGGGACAACGGGAGCGGAAAACATATTGAAAGAGATTATTCATCCGATTCTGTATGAACTCTATCTGCAGGAAAACCATATCCAGATTTCCGAACAGGAGGTGATGGAAGAGTTGGACCGTATATATAAAGACAGCCCGTTCCACTCGGCACAGGAGGCTTTTCGCTGCCTAAGAGAGCCAGAGGATGCGTCTATTCGTGATTGGGCCCCTTTTTTATCCCAAAGAACCCAAATGCTGGAAACGAAGGCACTCCTTCATTATGCCCCCGATATCTCGGTTGTGAAGGAAGAAGACATCCGTAATTATATCGAGACAAGCAAGAAAGAAAGACGACGGCTTCCCGTTTTCCAGTTTTCTGAAAGAATTCAGGCGTGTGTTTTGAAAGCTGAACCGAATGTCCTGGCTGAAATCCAGAAGCAAATCAGCAGCGGACAGTCCTTCGAGTCAGCAGTCAAAGAATACGCAGGACTTAAGTTTGATTCTTCTCTCTCGCCTGAACTGCTGGACACGTTGAACCTGGAAAAAAAGGGTCCCGAGAAAACCATTCCCTGGAGCCAATTGAAAGGGAAAATTGTCCTCGTTTCTTATCGAGGAGCAGATGAATTGTTCGGAGTGTGGGTCCAGGATTACAAACCCAAAGAATCTGTTCCTTTTGAAGAAGCCGTTCGGAGCAACAGAGAAGAAATACGGGAACGAGTCTATGAGCATATGAAACAAGAAAAGTACAACAGTGCCAAAAGAAGATTTTTACAAGAACAATGGAAAGAAAAGGTTCAGTTAGCGGTACCCGAGGAAAAGCTTTACGGCCGATTGGCGGAACAGTATCTTGATTGGTGGAAGGACACATTCCGGAATGCTCCGGACTTTGAAAAACGCTATAAGGCCCTGTTAGCCGACAAAGCCTGTCGAGAAGAGGAGGAAAAACAGAGAAAAGAACTCTTAAAAAGAAATATTGTACCTGCAGAAAAACCCTCCAGAGAAGAACTCATCGAGCATCTCAAAAAAATACTCGAAAATGAACCCAACAATGCACTCAACCAGCAACTTAAAAAACGTCTGCAGGAGGGGTACAGCCCTCAGACCAAAAATCTTTTAGAGATTGTGTCTCTTTTTCCGGCCGGAGTGACGGAACTTCCTGTCGGTCAGAGACTCTCGGTAGAGATTTATTATCGGCTGGGAACGGTTCAGCGCGGACAAATTTGGGCCCGTCCCTATCGGCAGGGAAAACCCGCAGGCGGCTATTCGGCTCATCCTCTGATTTCTGTGGAAAAAGCTGTCGCGAAGGAGGGAATTATAGAAGGCTGGTTTTCTTTTTCGATTCCTGTTCAGATCGATGAAATACGCGTTTTTCTGAGAGATTCGGACAGTCAAAAGACGGTCAAGGAGATTTCATATCCGGCAGATTTCCGCTGGACCAAATAAACCTGGCCCGCGGTGTTGGATTGCCAAAAGCGGAAAATATGCGGAACTTGTTTTAGAATAGACAACCGCTTGACAGAAGGGAAACGATTATGAAGCGAAACAGAACATTTCTGTATTTTGTGTGGATTCTTTTCTTTCTATCGTATGCGAGCACGGCCGATGAGCTGTCAGGGGTGCTTGGGTGGAGTCTGTCTGCGGAGAAGGACGGTTTCTACCCGGGCGAACCGGTTCGGTTAATCCTGCAGGTAGAAAATAAGGGCATTCGGGATGAAACGCTCTTTTTGGGCAATGAAGGAATTGAATACGTGTCAATGGAAATCCATGACCCGAATGACCGAGTCATTTGCATCGGTCCTCCGGTGCTTCGAAACGGTCTGAGCAAAAGCGGGCTTCTTTCCGTCCCATCCGGAAAAATCTCCCAAAAAGGGCTTGTTCTGAATCGGTGGTGTTCAACCCTGCTTCCGCCCGGGAATTATCAAGTGATTTGTCGGCTGAAGTATCTGGTTTTATCGGAAGCAGTTCGTCGGCCGCATGAAGAGTTCTATACGGCCGGCCCTTTTCATTCTGTTTCGTTTTCAGTCCCGCTTCACATCAGAGAAATGGATGTTGAGGCGTTCCAAAAGATTTTACAAGACTTGGCTACAAATGAAAAATCAGAGCGTTTTTCGGATCGGGACACGTGGCTTGCGGCCAGGGAAACGGCCAGAGAGATGATCGCCTTAGCCGAATCGGAGCTGGCGGTTCGTTATCAGATGGAGCTTTTGTCGGTGGAGCCGTACACCCACCGCAAGAAGGACATCCTTCGGTCCCTTGTCCGTTCGCAATCCTCAATGGCCGCAGCAGGACTGTGTCGTCTTTGGGAGGAAAAATCGTCCAAACACGAAGACATCCGACAGGACCTTCTTGAGGCTATTCAGGAACTTCGAAAGACGGGCAAGCCGGAAATCCTGGAGGCAACGAAAACGTTCACAGATAAAACACAATAAGGGTATTCGCGTTCTGGTGTCGGCGGATTTACAGGGCGTCGGGCGGGTGACGGAGTATCATTATGACGGCGACGGCAATCGGGTCAGGAAGGTACAGAATGGCCTCCAGACAAGATATGTCAACGATGTTGCCCTTCCGCTGGCGGAGGTCTTGATGGAGACGGATGGGGTCGGGAATCCGCAGGCGGTTTATACCTACGGAAATGGCCTGATTTCGATGAATCGCTCGGGCGTCAATGCGTATTATCACTCTGACGGGCTGGGGTCGGTGCGGCAGTTGACGAATGCCTCCGGGCAGGGTATGGTGTCCTATATGTACGACGGGTTCGGCAATGTGCGGGCAGTTTCGGGGACGGCCGACAATCCCTACGGCTTCACGGGCGAAAGCCAATTTACCGAGGCGGACAACCTGATTTTCCTCCGCGCCCGCTATTACGCCCCCGCCCTCGGCCGATTCCTCTCCCGCGACCCGATTCTGACCCCGGTCCGGCTTCAGGGTTATGTCGGCTGGCTGCTGCCCTATCTGAATCTGCACGAATCCCCCCAAGCCCTCCATCCGTATTTGTATGTATTGAATAATCCCCTTCGTTACATAGATCCTATGGGATTGGCTGCTAAGGATGTCAACCTTTGTTATGAAGCCTGTAACGCTTATGCAAGCAAGCAGAAGTGGAATGCAGGAGCCGTAAAAAACTTTTTAGAATCTTGTTATGTAAACTGCTGGAATATCTATACCAATAATCCTTCCGGATGCGGAAGTTATAACAACATCTGGGCTATTGAAGAGACCCTGAAGGGTATGGAAAAAAGGGTGCCGCCTGTCTTAAGAAAAATTATCGACTGGATCGGGCGTTTATTGTAGAGGTTCCTTATGCTGAATCTGTTTACCGCTCTAAGATGTTGGAAAGCCAGGCGAACTCGGAGCCGGGTAATAAGGTTAGCATCTTTTACAAATGAAAAGGATTTTATTGCTTATCTGGTCCCTCCCTCGAAACAACTTCGCAAGCTGCCTGTCGTGCTCTTCTGGAAAAAGGGAGAATACTGCGGACGAATGCTTCTCCCGCATCCTTTTATCAGGATTGATTGGTTGGAGGAAAGTAACCAAATCGTTGTCTGCACCTTTCATTCGGTCCTCTGGAGTGATACCGCTTCCGCTCGGATAAACCGGATTGATTTGCCGGATGAGTTTTTGTTTCACGTCAGTTTCTGCTCTCCGGCGCAGAAACAGGTATGGCTCGGCGGGTTACAGCACGGAACGGAGCCCTCCTATGTCTTTGCCTTCGTTGACTTAGGAACAAAAGAGATAAGAACTGTTCCTTTGCCGGAATGGCCCTTTGGGCTTTTTGAAAGCGAGACCGGCCGGCCGCAGGTGATTACCAGAACCTCTCTTTACACCTATGAGGAAGGATGTTTCCGCCTGCAGGAAAAACACGGAAAAGACAATCTCTTGTATGTAGAACAGCAGCCGAATCGTCATTTTATTTTTGGCCGAAAAGCAGGCGAAGAACTTTATCTGCTGGAATGGCCGGAAGGACAAATCAGAAGCGGAGTCTGTTGGCGGGGTTTGTGCCTGAGCCGAGATACGATATGGCTGCTTTTTCAAAGGGAGGTTCCTTCTCTGGAATGTTATACAAGCCGGGGAAACCGTATGACTCAAGTCCGTCTAAAAGAAATGCCCATCAGTCTGGGACCTCGGCCCCAGGGCGGTGTGTGGCTGTTCTATCCGGACTACTCAATAGAAGTGTATGAGTCGGATGGAAGAGTCGAAAAGTATGAACCGTTTTTAGAAAAGTCCATTCGGGAAATTTTGTAAGGATTGCCGATATCGAATCCCTTCCGTCAATCGATTGTAAAAGTGCCCCGGAACGTAATGAGATGAGGCAGGAAAAGGAAAACAAGTCGTTTTTTCAAAGGATGTTCCGTATGGAGAAACGAGTCTTTTTTCTTCTCTGCAGAGGGGTCCTTTTCCTTTCAGTTGTCGTTTTTTTTCTGCTTCCCCGGCTGGGAGTGAAATGCTCTGCTGCGTGTACAATCTTTGCCCTCGTATTGATTTTTCTATCTTCTGTCTGTTTACTATTTGAGAAAGAGTCTTTCAAAAAGGACCGTCCTGCGGCCCAGAGTTCTGCGGAACAGCCCAAGGATTGTAATAAAGGGGCCTAAAATGCTTGTCTGTCTTCAGAACCGGAGTTGCCCTCCCGCCCTCGGCCGATTCCTCTCCCGCGACCCGATTCTGACCCCGGTCCGGCTTCAGGGTTATGTCGGCTGGCTGCTGCCCTATCTGAATCTGCACGAATCCCCCCAAGCCCTCCAT
>JBBFLK010000044.1 GCA_037479115.1 Anaerohalosphaeraceae bacterium
GGAGACTGGCCGCTGCCTGGTTTCAATCCCTTATTCATCAGGGAAAAAATGCAAGTGGTATGGTCTTGAGGATAGACCGTCGATAGCCGATAGTCGTTTCAATCCCTTATTCATCAGGGAAAAAATGCAAGGCCGCAGAGAGGGGATTGTCCAGCCGCGCTGCTGACTTTGTTTCAATCCCTTATTCATCAGGGAAAAAATGCAAGACCGGCCTTTGCAAGTCCTTTGTTTTCAAGGGGTTGCAAAGGCAAAAACTGTAACCCCCTCTTTGAGGGCCTTTTTCGGCAATTTTTTTGTGCCCTCCCAAAGGCCAAAATCTCTATAAACTTTTGAAAGACCGAAACTTACAAGTTTTCTGTAATCGATTCTTTCCTCAAAGAATCCATCTAAACGGCTATTGTAGAAGGAGTTAACATCCTGTCAAGCCAAAAAACGGCAAAAAAACAGTTATCAGTCATCAGTTATCAGTCATCAGTCGTCAGTCATCTGTCGTCAGTCATCTGTCGTCAGTCATCAGTTGTCGGTTATCAGTTATCAGGGAAGAGAAAGGAAAGTAAAAAGCGAGCCGATATAACAGAGATTACAGGTAGAATATGAACAAAATGCTCCGGTTTTTGGCGGTTCCGGCCGACCGCCGGCCGGCCAACCTCAATATTTCCCCAAAAGTCCTTGATTTTTCCTTTTTACAAAGTACAATGCTATGTTTTCGATATGGACGTAACTCAGGAGTTAAGAAAATGAAAGAAGGCATTCATCCGGAATATCACGTGGTCAAGGTCCGGTGCGGCTGCGGCAACACCTTTGAAACGCGCAGCACCGCCAAGGAAATTCATGCGGAAATCTGCTCGATGTGCCATCCGTTCTACACCGGCAAGCAGAAATATGTGGACACTGCCGGACGCATCGAGCGCTTCCAGAAGAAGTTCGGCTCCGTCGAGGAGTACTTCAAGAAGAAAGAAAAACAGGACAAGGCGTAGCGCAACCGATTACCCTCTTACGCTGTTGGCCTCCGTCTCACCGACCGAGGAGCGGCAGCGTAATTTTTTTGTCCGCATTTTCGGAAAACGGCGATGGCGGAATCCCCCAACAATCTGATTGTCCGCAAGCTCGAACAGCTGGACGAGCGCTGCCGTCAGATTGAGCAGCAGATTACCGACCCGCAGGTGGCCTCCAATCCGGCCCGGCTGGTGCCCCTGACCAAAGAGCAGGGCAAACTGGCCCCGATTGTCAGCCGCTTCCGCGAATACCGCCGGCTCGAAAAGCAGCTGGAGGAGGCCGCAGCCCTGCTGAACGAGCCCGGCTCCGACGGCGACCTGAAGGAACTGGCCGAAGCGGAAGTCAAAGAGCTCCAAAAGAAGAAGGATGCTCTGCTGGAGGACATCAAGAACGTTCTGGTGATGTCGGACGATGCGGCCGTCGGCTCGATTATTATGGAACTGCGGGCGGGCACCGGCGGCGAAGAGGCGGCGCTGTTCGTGCGCGACCTGTACAATATGTACCACCGCTACGCCGACAAGATGGGCTGGAAGGTGGAGCTGATGGATTTTTCGCCCACGGACCGGGGCGGCTTTCGCGAGCTGATTATGAACATCAAGGGTCCGGGTGTCTGGGCGCATCTGGGCTACGAAGGCGGCGGCCACCGCGTCCAGCGCGTTCCCGAGACGGAATCACAGGGGCGGATTCATACCTCCGCGGCGACGGTGGCCGTGCTGCCGGAGGCCGAAGAGGTGGATATCGACATCAAGCCGGACGATGTGATTGAGCATGTCAGCTGTGCCGGCGGCCCGGGCGGCCAAAACGTCAACAAAGTCGCCACCGCCATCCGGCTCGAGCACATCCCGACCGGGATTGTCGTGAGCATGCGTGACGAACGAAGCCAGCACAAAAACCGCGCCAAGGCCTGGCGGGTGCTCCGCAGCCGCGTGTACGAATATTACCAGAAGAAGGCCCATCAGGAGCGCTCGCAGGCCCGCAAATCGATGATCGGTTCCGGCGACCGCTCCGAGCGCATCCGCACCTACAACTTCCCCCAGAACCGGCTGACCGACCACCGCATCAACCTGTCGCTGTACTGTCTGGACAAAATCATGCTGGGGGATATGGATGAATTGATTGCCGCTCTGCAGGATTACGACCGCCAGCGCCGGCTGGAAAACCTCTAATCCGCCATATCGGAATCGGCGGCCACTTTGACCAGGCGGCCCTGGCACCGGTCGCAGGTGCAAATCCCGACCTTTTTCAGATGAGTGCTGCCGACAAACGATTTGCTGTCAATCAGCCGCGCCCCCTTGGCCTGCATCTGGCGGAGGGCGATTTCCGCGGCGTGCTTTTCGAACGAGCCGACCGCATCGGCCAGCACAATCACATTCCGCCGCCGCAGCAGAAGCCCCAGCACCAGAAACTTCACGGAGGTTTCAATCGGTGCGCCGATCACCAGAAAATCCGTCGCCTTCACTTCGCTGAGCATCCGGTCGGCCCGCGGCTCCTCAAACGGGTCATCGCTGCGGATTTCCTGAATCACCTGGTCGTACCGCTCAAACAGGTCCCGCGGAAAATCCGTGTAGCCGTCGGAGGCATACGCCAGCGAACGGGCCAGATGGGTGTAGCGAATCTTCCGAGCCCCCTCCGTGCCCGCCAGACAATACGACGGGCCGTGATGAATGCCGTCGTTCTCGAAGATGCGCACCGTCGAAATCACGCGGATATGCTCCTTGCGCACCCAGGCCATCACGCGTCGGATATTGGCCAGGATGCGGCGGTGATTGCGGATGCAGGCCCTGCCGTCTGCGGTGAACAAATCGCGCTGCGTTCCCACATCGATGAGAATCCGCCGTCTGCGCAATGTCAATGCCGGCCGTATCATACCTGACCTTCTTTCTGTCGGTTCTGTCCGGCGACCCTGCTTTTTGTACGCTGGACAGGGCCGACCGTTCAGATTCTTTGATTGTATCGAACTATCGACGGCTTGACTTTATGAATTTTTCCGGGCAAAATCGCTTTTCCGGGTGCAACGGTGCCGATAAAAACCGCAATAATTTCAAAAAAAATCCGAATGCATAAGAAAATTGTCTTAAACCCGGCGTATCTTCTGGAGGCGGAGTGCCTGAACGGTCCGGTCGATTGGGCCGCTCTGTTCGGCCGCACGGCACCGGTACATATTGAAATCGGCTCCGGCAAGGGGACGTTTCTGGTGCATCAGGCCGCGGCGTATCCGCAGACGGACTTTTTGGGGATTGAATGGTCCGCTGAATATTACCGGCTGGCCGCCGACCGCATTGCCCGGCACGGGCTGACCAATGTGCGGATGATTCGCACGGATGCGGCCGATTTTATCCGCCGGCACGTCGCCGACGAAACCGTTGCGATGTTTCATCTGTATTTTCCCGACCCCTGGCCCAAACGCCGGCACCACAAGCGGCGGTTTTTCAGCCGCGACAATCTTCGGCAGATGCTTCGCTGTCTGGAGCCGGGCGGATGGATTAACTTTGCGACCGACCATGCCGATTATTTTGAACAAGCCCGGCGCATCGCACTGGAAGCCCAGACCGAGGGGCGCGTCGAAACGGTGCCGTTCATTCGGCCCGCCGGCGCCCGCGAAGGCGAGATGACCGGCACCAACTATGAACGAAAATATCTTAAAGAGGGGCGGGCTGTTTACACCCTCACCCTGCGAAAGAGTCAGTCATGAATGAATCGCTGCTGTCTTTGGATGATTTGCAGGCCCTGCTGCAGCGGCACAGCCGCACCCTCGAGCGGCTGTGCGAACTGCTGCTGGCCGAAAACAAAATCCACAACTTAACGCGCATCACGGATTCCGAATCCGTCCGCGTCCGCCACTTTCTCGATTCGCTGGCGGCCCTGAAGGTGCTCGAGCCGTTCGCCGCCGGGCGGGCGCTGAAGTGCATCGACATCGGCTCCGGCGCCGGTTTTCCCGTGCTGCCGCTGGCGATTGCCCGTCCGAACTGGCGGTTTGTCTCGGTGGAAGCCACGGGCAAAAAGGCCGCCTTTCAGCGGAAGGCGATTGCGGAGCTGGGGCTCAAAAACGTAGAGGTGGTGGCCGAACGGGCGGAGGAGCTGGCGCATCAGAAACGCTTTCGCGAGCAGTTTGATGCGGCGCTGGCTCGAGCGCTGGCGGATTTGTCGATTGCGGCGGAGCTGTCGCTGGGGCTGGTGCGGCCCGGCGGACGGCTGCTGGTCTGGAAGGGGCCGAATATCGAGGAGGAACTGAAGCGGGCACAGGGGGCCCTGGTGCAGATGGGGGCTTCCGATGTCAGAACGTTCGAATATGTCCTGCCGACCGAACCGACCCCGGCTCGAATGACCCTCATCGCCGCCGAAAAAACCCACCCCACACCCCCGGACCTGCCGCGCTCCTTCGCCCAAATCAAACACAACCCCCTGAAATAATTATAAAATTTATGTTTTCTGGAAAAAATTAAAATCCTAGCGAAAAGTCAAGAATTTCCTGTGCTACTTCATAATTAATTTGATGTATCTTGTATTTTTTTCGATTTGTATAAAAAGTGGTAAGATCAAAAAAATCAGGAGAAAAGAAAATGCAAATCCTGCTGTTGTGAGGACTGTAAGCCTAACAGTTGCAACAACAGCTCTGTTTGACAAGTTTTTTTTTAAGGATATTTTCGTTTTCCTTCTTGTTTTGCATAATAGCAGCGTTGAACATCTTATTGTAATAATTCGACAATGAGAGAAAATTCAAAGTTTCTCTTTTTTTCCCCTGAGAACTGTTGTATTTTTCCGCTTCGCGAAGGAACTGCTCGAGCCCCTTCAAAAAGTGCTCTTTATAATCGTCTTCATAAGAAGTTAGCCAATTCATAAGTATGTTTCTTGGCAAACCAAAAGTAGATATAAGACTATTGAACTCTTTCATATATTTTTCCTCATCAAGTCTTTCGCTACTTTGTCTGCTCACAGCAGAAAAACTTTCCTGACTGCTTTCTGTTGCCTTTATATATTCAGCAAACGTTGGGGCGTTAAACGTGACATAATTTTCTGATTGCGAATGGAGTGTTATCGTCACAAAAAGACAAATCAGAATGACAATGACACAAATCACAACAATAATAGCTGAAACTACATAAGCGACTGAAAAAGCAAATTGTAAAATTTTATCAGCCATAGAAGGACAACGAAGCGATTCATCAGAGTAGTCGCTTTTAACAGTGTTCGAAGTCTGGCTGTCTTCTGTAATCGAGGTGTTATGATGCTCGTTTAAAAATATAACTCTAAAAATTTCCTGGCACTTTGGGCATTTGACCGTTTTCCCTTTATATTTTTCGTCCGCTTTAAAAATTGTTTTACATACAGGACATTGTGTAGTCATATAAGCCTCTTTCTACATCAAATTGCTCCAAACCGAGGGCAGACACAGGGCCTTCGCTAATTCTGCCCCAGAAAAAGAGAACATAAAATTTTTTTGTCTCTGGCCAAACCTCACATTTTCTATTGGCCAACGTTTTTTGCTTGTTTATGCAGCTTAAATTACTCTGTACAACTTGGAAGAGGATATACTTGGGGCTCTGTATGTGCATGTACCAAGAGAGCGTTTATTCAAGGTCTGGTTGAGAAGAACAGTATGAAACAGAATGTTTTCGAACATGCACACTTAACCTCATACACATTTCCTGCCCTTGTGTATAAATATCGTTTTCGATATTCTGTGAAACTTAAGACTGACATGATGTTTCAGTTTTCTAGTACCGTTTCCATTAAATAAGTTTTAGTTTTGTTGAGTTTGTTTATTGCGA
>JBBFLK010000045.1 GCA_037479115.1 Anaerohalosphaeraceae bacterium
CCGTCGGCTTTTAAGTTCTCATAACAAACCCCGATCATCCAGTGCAGCGAACCGGCATACTGAAAGCCCGGTTCGGCCTCCAGCGCCGCCTGGAAAGCATCCGCCGCCGCCTGCCAATCCTTCTGATAATATCGGCACAGACCCATCAGATAGGATGCCATGCATTCATAATGAGCCGTCGGCATCGTCGCATACACCGACTCCAGCAAGGCCACCGCCTTATCAAATGCGGTCTGGGCCCTGGCGGAATCCCCTTTCTGAAGGGCCGTCATCGCCAGATTGTAATATTCCTCGGCAATGGCGTTTACATAAAACGCCACGCCCTCCCGATTGCCGGCATAGTACCGCTCGTAAATCCGCCGGACTTGCTCCTGCACGCGGGCATCATCTCCCAGCTGCACAAAACAGCGGGCAATGCCCTCATCACACCGCAGCCGAACCTTCGGCCCCGGATTCATCGCAGCCAATTGTTCATACATTCGAATGGCCTGCGGATAATGCCCAAACCGGCGGTATTCATATGCCGCCCAGCTGAGTGCATCATAATAATCCGGCTCCTTTGCAAAATCCTGATGCAGCCGGGCCAGATATGCATCCGCCGCCGCAACATCACCGCGGCCCAGCGAGGAGCGTATCTGTTTTTGTACCACCCAGACAGGACGAACCTTATCCGGAACCTTGGCCAACAGCCGCTCGCACAGATAGGATGCATAGTCATAATACTCCGCATCCATCAAGCGAACAGCCGCAATCTCCACCTGGTTGACATAATCCGGATGCCCGCTGTACCGCTCGGCCAGTTCTTCTACGGCGGCAGCCAGGCGGTCTTCCTCGGCTGTCTGGATGTACAATTGAATCAGGGACCGCTGAAACCAAACGGTTCGTTCATGATGGGGGTATTGTGCTTTCAGAGAGAGATAAATCTGCTCTGCCGTCGAATAATCCTTTCGAGTCGAAAATTCCCATCCGAGCTCATGGAGATGCCGTACGGTGTCCTCCCGCTCTCGATAGCGAGCCAGCCGATTGAGTTCCTCCCGGGCTGCCGAAAGAGAACCGGCCTCAAGCAGACACTGAATTTTTGCCCGTGCCAGCGAAACGGCCTGGGGACAATCCGGGTAATTGCTTAACAGATAATCATAGATGTCCAGCGCAATGGCCGTCTGATTTCTGCCGCGGAGCCGCTGCGCCGCCGTTTCCATCTGCTGAACATAGTCTTTGCAGTGAGCAAAGCCGGTTGTAAGCTGCTCAACGGCATCCCGCACTTTTTCAATGTCTCCTTTTTCCAAAAAGGTCTGAACAATTGACCGCTGAAACCACGCCGCTCGCTCATGGTCCGGAAAATGCTCGAGCAAAAACCGATAAATTTTCAAGGCACTGTCAAAGTCCCGACGCACTACGAATTCCCATCCCAGTTCATGGGCCTGACGAACAAAATCCGGTTTCTCTGAAAAGTCCGTCAGAAAGTCCTCTGCTTCCCAGGCAGCTCGTTCAGACTGGCTCATCTGCAGGCAATTCTGAATCTGCATCCGTTTCAAGACCGCCGCCTGGGGACAATCCGGAAAATTTCGCAGCAGAAAATCATAGATTTCACCGGCCAGCTCATACTGTTTTTTATCCCGCAAACGGATTGCTGTTTGGTGCATTTGTTCGACATAATCCGGATGCCCAATATAGGCGGTTTTCATCTGCTCAACAGCTTCCCGAACCTTCTGCATATCTCCTTGTTCCAGATAGGTTTGGACAATCGACCGCTGAAACCAAACAGCCCGTTCATGGTTGGGGAACTGTTTCTGAAGGTCTGTATAGATACCAAGGGCCGTCTCGTAATCCCCCGCCTTGACAAAATCCCATCCAATTTCATGGAGCCGTTGGACAAAATTCGTCTGGGAAAAGTAATTCTGCCAAAAGGAAGGCAGCATTTTTCGTGCCTCATCCAGATTTCCCCCCTGAATCTGAAGAACAAGGGTTTGAGAATATGCCTCGGCGGCCCAGGGGGTATTAGGAAACGATTCGATGATTCGCTGATAGTCGGCCCGGGCTTGTTCAATTCGGCCTTCCTTTTGAAATTGCTGGGCCGACTGAAACAAGGCGGCAATCTCCGGCGGGACTTTTTGTTCTGCAGCCCCGAAAGACAAACCTGCCAACCCAATCCAGACTCCAACCGTCAAACCCGTTAAGAAATGTCCTCTATGCATAGCCGAACTCCTTTTGTCTGTACTCCGTCTCTTTCGGCTGCAAGGTGGGGGATAACTCTTACGTGAAGGACTCCTTATCCGTCTGCCTTGCCCTGATTTTCTCCTGCCTAATTGTATCCTTTCACCGACCGCTCTGATGCTTGCCTTCTGATGCTTATTGTAAATATTACCCCCCCCCCGTCTGAACTTGTCAAGAAAAAAAACAAAAAAATTCGAGACCTTTTGAATCATTCAGGAGGAATTCCGCCTTGTTTATCCGCATATGTTCTGATAAATCCGCCGTCCGTTCGATCTTATTTTTTTATTTCTTCCACGAGGCGACCTGCATTAAACGTGTATCGTTTGTTTTCGATTTCATCGATAAACAGGTCGCCGTCACGGAGAGGCAGATTCTTATAGTCAAATCTATCAAGGTTGAGTGACTGATTAATTTTGTTTACAACAAATTGCATTTTTCTTTCACGCACTATTTCGCCACTCGAATTGTACTGTTTCTCAATGTAGAGAGCAGGTAAAAAAACACCCTTAACCAATTCATATTCCCAGAAATATTCTGAAAGAAGCAACCCATCACCTCGGGAAATCTTCCATTCGGTAAAATTATAACCATATTTCCCGGAACAGATTTTGGTCGTAACGACATAATGCTCAGGACTGCTCCGCTGAAGGTTTATGACTGCCGGATGAATAATTTTGAAAATCTGTTGGTCACCTCTTTTTGCCTCATACACTTTATATTGATAACCATCAAATTCGATTTTGGCATTCATTTGGATCTTGTCTCGAATAGAATCAAAACCTTTCCAAGGGTATACTCCACCCGGAGCAAATGTCAATCTGGGATCGCCTGTTTCATCATACAACTCCGTTGAAGGATTTCTTTTTGACGGAATCTTGGTTGCCCAGCTTGCCGTGATTTTCTTCTCTTTAGGATCTACGCTTCGCGGTTCTGCCTGGATGAGATAATCCGGAGTTGCAATACAAGTCAGGCGGTGCGGATTGGAACCCTTATTTCCAAGATCCTGTAGGGTCGCGGCGTCCAGATAACGGCTGGGTTTGGCACGAAAGGAATCCGTATACACAAGATTCTTTTGGGCATTGACCGCGAACTCGAATTGCTCATTTATTATCTGGAGGAGAGCGTGAGGAGGCTCCCCTTTCCCATCCGTGAAGGCCTGAAAGATCTCTTTTGCGTTCTTTCCGGTGTGAAGGTATTTGATCTCCACCTCTGCCTGACCGGTCCAGGTCTGGATTTTTCTGTAGTTGTCCTGTGTACAGGTGCTGATTAAATCCAGTACGGCGATTATTTCAGATGGAGCTGTGATTTCCCGTTCATGGATATCATCAGATGATTCAGAGGCGAATACGGGCGTATGAATCCAATGCAGACTGCCTGTACATGCAATGGCACATACCGCGAACAAGACTTTTGCATTTTTCATGTTCAATCTCCTTTTGCAAACACCGATATTTATTTACAGTTGCAGGTTTCTCTGTAATAAGTATCAATGATTTCATTCGTTTGAGAACACTTTTCACAACTAACAAGTATTGCACAGAGAATTTCAACGATACATTCCCCCGTTCCGTAACCCGTTCCGTAATAACAAGATGGAGGGCTTGAGATATTCAGCAGGGGCACACAAATCAATTCACCCTGACAGACCATGCACATTTGGTTTTCTTTAAAAGATCCTATACACATTTTTCGCTGATAACAGATTTCGTTACGTAAGTTCCAATCTCTCTGAGGACATCCATTGTAACATTCCCTAATCTTTAAACCCGTATAATCAAGCCAGTGGAACTCCATACAAAATGGCGGAATCATTCCATGTGTGCAACCCGGACATTTTTCGTTTTCTTCTTTGGCTTCGCTGCAACTATCGGCGTCTACAATTGCACTCGAACAAGGCTGTGCGCAATAGCGGGAATAAGGAGGGTTAAGATAAAAACAACACACCTCGCCGGCATTACAACATACGCCCTCTTTACTGTCTCCACAACAAAATTGGCTTGTAAGGCAACATTGCCCTCCACAGTCTCGAGGCCTACAGGTTCCCTCCATGCAACACTCACCAAATTTATTACAGAATGTCCCGTTTCCATAACCACAGCATTGTTGCAGATCACGATTATAACATCTTTGATTATCGCAGCAGGCATTCGTGCAGCAGACCCCTTTGCAGCAAACTTGATCCACGCCGCAAAGCCAAACACAGTCGTCTCCAACACGTGCATAACACGGCGGGCAGGGCGGCGGAGGACAGGCAGGCAGAATATCGGTAAACAAAAGCATCATTGCCGACAGCAGAAATCCGTTATATCCTGTACTGCTCCTTTGTCTCTTCATCGGCAGACCTCCTTTCCCTCCAGCAGCCGGCCGATTATTGGAGACTATTTCATAAAAATTCGAACGGGTTTCTTTCCTGTAAACTCTACGATATCTGTCCCAGACAACTCCTCTTTTATTTTCTGATAAACCTCTTGACGCAGCTCCAGGTTATCTCCCGCGAAAATTTTAATCTTCTCATACCTTTTTCTCGTCATCCCGCTAAATACCAGCGTGCCTTGGCTGGCATAATGAAGAGGACCATCAATAACAACTCTGGACGTTGACACTTCCACAGAAGGAGTTACCATTTTTTCATTTGTAAACAGTGCATGTTGAACAAAAAAGAACGTATTGGGATCAAGAATAAGTTCCCACACACCTTTTACCTCTTTTCCATAGTTTCCACTGTATTTAAGCCGGAATACGGTGTTCTTTACCGGCTCAATCTCCGGGGGGCTATTAGGTTCAAGATAGTGGAGAAATCCAATCCCGCTTGCCATTAAGAAATGCTTGAACTCGTATGTTCCATCAAGGGGACAGTCCGACGGAAAAATATGCTTAATTCTATACAAATCTTCTGATTGTTCAAATTCTCCTTCAGGGGACACAAAGAAAAGCTGATAGATATCTACTATCTCGGTTCTTTCAAGGGTAGATAAAATATACTTTTCCAGCGGCCTCCAGAGAATAAGACGTCGGTTTCGATCGTAATCGATTTGTTTATAGATACCTGTATCGGGAGATACATAAATAGGATTCTGGAGATAAGAATAGAGCATTTTCATGCAGAGATTGTCCTTTCTCCAAGTGATTGTGCCTTCGATACGAACATCACCTTGTCTCGGGTCGAACATACATGCCTGATTCAGCATTTGAAAAGAAGCAGAATAGCTTTTATCGGATTCCAACAGATTCTCTCTTCTCTTGATAATGGACAATACCTCATTCACCTCGGTCACAGAGGATAAACAAATCGAGCTTCCGACAAAGAACAATCCTAGTACCGTTTCCATTAAATAAGTTTTAGTTTTGTTGAGTTTGTTTATTGCGAT
>JBBFLK010000046.1 GCA_037479115.1 Anaerohalosphaeraceae bacterium
GGCCGGCCTGGCAGATTTTGGGCAATTATTACGCCTTTACGGGGCGGGAACTGGATCGGGTGGGAACTTCCCAAACGGGATTTTTGGAAATTATGTACTACCGCGCCAGGTATTATGACCCGGACACCGGCCGGTTCCTCCAGCCCGACCCGCTGGGTCTTGACCCGGCCGGCGGAAGGATTAACCCCTTCGGCCCGACAAGCCAGTACACCGACGGAATGAATGCATATGAATATGCAAAAAGCTCTCCGCTTCTCTTTTCCGATGCAGAAGGATTGGCGGCAATTCCCTATTGGCCGATTGGCCCGGGATGCGGCCCGATGTATACAATTACCTTTCCGGACCCTCCTCACTGTGAATGGCGTTTGGAAGATTTTATATGGATTTTTGAAGATGCGTGGGGCTACTATTGGGATTCGTTTCCGCTTCCCAATCCATACTATCGCCCAGGCTGCGGAGCAGCGGAAAGCACGGCATTTCCCTTTCTAAGATATTACCCAATAGATGACAAAATTTGGCAAAAATATGCAAAGCCGGAAGGATGCAAATGCGTCTTTCACGGTTTGGAAACATACTGGCTGTGGTGTTGCAATAGCAAAACCGATCGGATTAAGAAAAGAAAGAGCTGGTTTCCCACCCTCGTTCGGGGTGAACTCATTGAGGGAAAAGATTATCGCGGCAATCGTAAATACTCTTGCAAGTGTGACAAAGACCCTGATGGAAAACCTATAAACCATTACACAATTGGGCCATATAAACCATTAGACCTCTGATACATTACTCGGACAGAAAAAAATCATTCGAAAAAAAGAATGCCTGCCGAATAATGAATATACTCGACTTCCCATAATAAGGAGAGCGCATGCCAAAGCAGATAACGGACAGATTTTTGTGTATTGTGTTACTCTTATTTACCTGGGGATGCAAGAATGACCACGACAGCGTCATCAATGCTCTCCGGAGCGGAGATTGGAAAACTGCCGAGATTCTTGTGAAAAAAAGCCCGAATTTGCTCAACACCTGCGGGAAGGATGGCCTGTCGCTTCTGCACAAGGCCGTTGAGAACAATAGGGCCGACTGGGTTGAGTTTTTCATTCAACATGGCGCTGATGTCAATATTCGGACACAAACAACGAGCCGAGAAACTCCTCTTCATTTTGCTGCTTCGCTGGGATATTATGAACCAGCTCGGTTGCTGATAAATCATGGGGCAGACGTCAACTGCCGCGATGATTCTCTCCGCACTCCGTTACATCTTGCCTGTCAGTTCTCCCGCAAGAGAATCGTAGAGCTTTTAGTGGACAATGGAGCTGATGTTAACGCATTAGCTCGCGATGGCTTTACTCCTCTTTTTATCGTTTGTACCGAGTCTAGGGAATCTCCATCCGATTTCTCTATTATTCGCAAGCTTTTGGAGCATGGAGCGGATACTAATTACCGGCTGAAAGGGCATAGCCTTCTTTGGGTAACACTCGGCAGCCGCTGCTATAGAAAAGCAGAACTTCTGGCCGACTGCGGGGCTGTACTGGAACTGCCCGGCGAGCATGAAATTTGCCGGTTGGAAGGAGAACAGCTCAAAGACTATATAAAATGGTGTGAACAGGCAGCGAAGGAATTTCCGGAGCAGCTGCCGGAACGATACAGAAAATAAACCGGCTTGGGAAGAAATGTATTATGACCCGGACACCGGCCGGTTCCTCCTGCCCGACCCGCTGGGCCTTGACCCAGCCCAATCGTCATTTGCCCACCGAAAACAGATACAATACAGCGACGGATTGAACTTATATCAATATGCAGACAGCAGACCTCTTTACAAAACAGACCCATTAGGACTTTCCTGCAGGTTTACAGGAAGATATCAAGTTGAGCAGAAACCCTATAACTCATATGTTCTTGGCCCGATTGGTTTTAATCCTTCACCTTGGGACATTTTGAAATGTCTGCTGAATTTTAAAAGGGTGCATAAAGTAAATCTAACCTGCAACTGTGAAAAAATATGCTGTAAACCAAGAATAGTAAGGACGACTCTTGTTATCTACGAAGGAGAGGAAATACCCGGTGTCGGAAAAATCGTCATTGAGATTCCTGTTTTCGGCATAGAATTTGTATCAGTCTTTTCATGGGAGGCTCAATATACCAAAACCTTCTTTGCCGGTCAGGAAAGTTTTCAAACAAACGAGGAGGCATTCAGAGACCAATATAAAATCATATTGTCAAAGTTTTGCCAAAAAGGAGCCGGATTAGATGATGTCGAATTCGGCTGTGGCAACACTGTTGGTGAAATGGGCAAAGAGTGGCTATGCCAGGACATTGATAAAACGGTCGATAGATTCATTGACAGTATCAAAATGCCTTCTTATAACTTTCAGGAGAGATACAATCAGTTCATTAGCGGTTGTTCCAGCCATTGCATGAGAAAGGCGGTTCGGTGAACCTTGACAACACAAAGAGATTGTTTTTGAGAAGCACGGGGCTGGTCTTCCTTCTTTTTACGGGAATTCGTTTCGTTTACACCGGCATCGTGCTTGTCAGTTCTTTGTTCTTCGGATGTCAATACGGCATCTTTGAGAAAAGTACTTTTGCTCTCTCCGCCGCCGTGGAGATGCTCTTTTTAGCAGGCATTTATTATTGTCTCCTGAAACCTGCAAAGTTCCTGCTCTCCCTGTGCCGTATCCCGCCGCTCGTTGAGAGCCCTGATGATATAAATGGAATAATTGCCGCTCTTTTGGTCAAATGTTTGGGAATCTGGTTCTTCGTTTTAGGCCTCCGAGAACTGGTTCTTTCCCTTTCCTTTTCCTTGGTCAAAATCGACCCGGAAGCATCGTTCGGAAATCCCCGTCTGCCGGAGATCCTTCAACATCTGTATTTTTCCCAAACTGTGTGGGCAATCGGCAAAGGATTTCTCTTTTTGCTGGTTGGGTTCTTTTTCTATTTCACAAAAAGTATCCCGAATATTCTGATGGGGAAATCACCCCAACAGCCCTGTTTCAGGACAGATGAGAAAACCCCGGGAATCCATCGGCACACGGGAACGTGGCTTGGACTGACCATCCTGCTTCTTCTGTCTATATACACTGTACAGAAAATCAAATACAGCTGCGAGATTCCGATTTACCAGATTTATTCCTGTCTGAAACTGTTTATTCAGGAGCATCATCGTATGCCCCTCAGCCGGCAGGAGCTCCTGGAAAAGGGGTACTTGAAAGCAGAGACTGAAACTCACAAAGAGATTTATGAGGTCCGCTGCGATATCTTAGAAGTTATCAGCCGAATCCCGGCGGAAGACAAGGAAGGCAAAATGGAGGGAACTTTGTCAAGAGCCCCTTTCGATAAGTTCTTTATCCGCTATGGAATTGATAAAAATGACCTTACAGAAAAAAACGGAGTCCTGCATGACAAGAAGACGGGAAAAACCGTTCTGCTCTTTACAGGGCCCTGGTCATCTTTTTTATCCAGAACGTATCAGAAGTTGTCAACGGCTCTTTATAAAGAATTGATGAAAGACGAGGAAACGAGAACTGGCGCAGAAAAGAAAGATGCTTCACCAGATTGAGCTGCTTCACGGGGTGAAAATTGTCCAAAAAGGCAGCAAAGAGATGTTCTCCATGCAATCATTACAATAACATGGAAATACACCTTTAGTGCCGGTATAGGCATTGGACCTATAGGATGGGGCATAGATATAGCAGAAAAAGAAATGAAGACACACACCGTAAGAAAAGATATAGTTTGCTGCAGGTAAATCATGAGGCATTTTTATACAGCACTCCTTGCTCTTGTAACGGTTCTAATTCTATTCTCTTTAGGGGCCTTTCTGATTCACCTTCAAATGTTTCTGTCCGCTCCGACATCGGCCCCGAAAACAGATATCCCTGTTGTTGTTGGGTTTGACTGGACAGAAAGACATTCTCACAGAGGCTATGCCCCCTTCTTTATGTGTCAGGGACGCTTATTCTCTTCCGACTATAATCCAAAGCAGCTCGGTCTTTCTAATGCAGCATTGTTGAGCGAAGAAAAAGATATTAATGGGATGAAATATCCGGGATTTTCCATCGTCGGCCGTTCCGTTGAGGATAAGGCCGAAAGAACCGTTTTTTCTTTTCATTTCCGAACCGTTCAGGATGATCGTCAAAAAGATTGCGTCGATATGTACATTAACGCCGATGTAGAGTTTGCAATCGTCATTGATAATTTTGAAAACGGCATCCTCTGCGATGCCAATAGAGCCGCAACCTATGAAAAACCGTATCGTTTCCTGGCCGGCCGCTATCACTTGCAGGCACTGGAAAAACGAGAATAAGATACAACCTGGCTAAACAGCGGAAACCCATAGGAAATGTACTGTCACGCCCGGTATTATGACCCGGACAGCGGCCGGTTCCTCCTGCCCGACCCGCTGGGCCTTGACCCGGCCGGAGGATCTGTAAATCCATATAATGTTCAGACCCAATACACAGATGGGATGAATTTGTATGAATATGTTCGAAACAATCCACAAATACATTTGAACCCGCATGGAAAGTCTATTAGAAGTATTGTTAATGGCATAGCAAAGCTTTTGGGATGTGGCATTTATATTTATTGCCGAGACAATGAAAATATGCCTTCGCCTCTCAATAATATTGATCATTGTCATCCTGTGTTAAGTTCGAAAGATGAAAGTGACATGACTAAACCCGACGCGAAAACATATCCAGTAACGGTAGTTCAATCGGGTCTTATAAAATTTGGGCCCGCTGCGGGAAAACCATGTAAATGTGCTACATGTGGTGATATAAGAGCATGTGTTGCTAAAGGTCACAGCATGGGATATCATGGCATATGGCCATATATAAGAGGCAGAAACTGTCAGGGTGCTACCGCTAAAGCCTTGATGGGATGTTGCTTGAGGCCAACTTGGCGTCCTACCGCCCCCATCGGAGAGTTGTGCCGAGATTACGAACCAATCCCGATAAAGTGAGGATGTAATGAAGCGTAGAAAAAAGACGTTTTTGCTTTTACTAATTTTGGGGCTTCTGATGGGTGGTATTCTTTTGTCCATAAAAGCTCATGCTGTTTGGAACGACACATGGTGCAAAACTAAACTTAAAGTGATATATTTCTCAATGGTTTTTTATTTTAGAGAACATAAAAAATTGCCGGATTATCAAGTTTGGTATGACTTGCTCATACAAGAGGCTGATGTGTCAAAGGACTGCTTCATTTGTCCTACAAAAAAACAAAAAGGGAACGTCGGTACTTATGTAATCAATAAAGATTTTGATATATTATGGAATATGCCTCCCGATTGTGTGTTTGTTTTTGAAGGCGTATCAGGATGGAATCAATCTGGGGGGAAAAACGAGATTCGGCCCTTGCATCACGGTGGATGCCATGTTTTATTTTCAAACGGTGATATTAAATTCATAAAAGAAAAAGATTTTCCTAACTTGATTTGGAAAAAGGAAGAAATAAAAGATTCAGGCATTTCTTCTGATTGATGAGGGAAGCCATGGTAGATCGTACCCCCGCAATGCATATTCTTCTTTGGTCATATA
>JBBFLK010000047.1 GCA_037479115.1 Anaerohalosphaeraceae bacterium
TTGGCCTCAATGCCGCCGGTGAGGTCGCCCGCTTCACGCGGGCGTGGATTGAAACGCGTACAAGCCGGACACGTTAACACCGGACGGATGTCGCCCGCTTCACGCGGGCGTGGATTGAAACTTGAGCAATTGCGGAAGGAAGCCAGAAAACTGAATGTCGCCCGCTTCACGCGGGCGTGGATTGAAACCTCCGCTATATGGAGCGAACGCTGTCGGTCAATAAATGTCGCCCGCTTCACGCGGGCGTGGAGGAAAATCAGGTTGTCCGCCTCGGTGAGCTGGCTTTCGCCCGTAAAGCCGTAGGGATTGTCGGCCGTCTTAGCACATCTGTTTATGCGGTTATGCATTCAGCTACTCTGCCGTCATGGCTTCGAATTTTTTTAATTCTCTTCTGAACAGGAAAGCGGAAAAGACAGCCAGGCAAAAGAAAATCCCGGTGAGCACCCATAAGAAAATCTTATCCGAAAACAACCAAAGAAGACCTGACGGCTGGTTTTCTGTGGAAAAAACACGGACAGCTAAAGAAAAAGACCACAGAATACCTATGAATTCCAGTATCCGCTCTGCATCCTTTGCCTTGCTGCATCGAATCAGGGACAGGACAAAGCTGCCTGCCCCTAACCAGGTGCAAGCAATCAGAAGAACGGCCGTCCCTGTAAAAACAGGATGCTCGTGGAGCCAGAGCGCCGGACCCTGCCTGAAAAACAGCAGAGCCCATATCAGAAAGTAAACCAGAACCGGCAAACCGGCCGAATGGATCAGAACCCTCCTGAGAGTAGCCCGGAGGCGGGAATCCCTTTTCTTCTGTAAATCCACATACTCTGAAGTGGTCAGAAACGCAAAAAGCCCCAAAACAAAAAGAAGATACGGAGAATCAGCCCATTGGGGTCCCGGAGCAATGAAACAGATTACGGCGGCGATAAAAAGACCTTCCGCCGGCCAAAGAAGGAGTTGGAGCCAGAGAGGAAACCGGTCTCTTTGCAAAAACGGAAACCGTTCTGATAATCTGGCGTAATAATGGAGGAAAAAGACAAACAAAAGAGCCAAGAGGACAGCCCATAAATGCCATATCAGGTTTGGAGTGTCTGCTGCTGTAATCATGTTCTGTATTTCCGCTGCTTTTTCCAATTCTTTGAAACGAATAGGATGAGGAGGTTTCCAAGAAGTATAAGAAGGAGAACCTTTGATACTATGTTAAAAAACGATGCATTTTCGCCGTAAATCAGAAAACCAATCGTATAGAGAAAGAGCAGAACAGATGAAATCCACACGGTATACCATCTTGTTTTTTTATTAGATGGACGGAGAAGTGCAACGATTATGGCCGCTGCTGTACTTCTGATTTTTACAAAGATTTTTTGAAACATATGAAAAACCTCAAAATTGCTGTATTGTTTTTGTGCATCACCATTCAATGCACTCTCGATTTGAACAAAAAGCCAATGCCGCTCCAAAATCTATTCCCAACCCGATGCCAATTCCTGCTGCGATAGGAGGATATTTCAAACCGATAAGACCGCCTATAATCACTGTTCCATCGCCGCCTGGAATTAGTCCATTTATTTGCTGCATCACAAAATTGGCACAATTCCATACACTTAAACCGAGGGTTTCTGCTATTGATGGTCCCCACTTCTTGCACTCCTTCTTACACACACTGGGAACTGTTGGCGGGACGGCCGGTGTAGGATAGATGCCGGGAAGAAAAATCGGGTCCAAAAGCCCCAGCGGATCTGTGGAATTCACCGGATTGTTTTTTCCGTACAAATACGGATGGAGGGCTTGGGGGGATTCGTGCAGATTCAGATAGGGCAGCAGCCAGCCGACAGATCTATGAAGCGAAACAGAAGGCGATATTAACATTCGATTTTTTGAATCTGCAATCATGATTCATCCTCTCTGTTTATTTTGTTTCTCTCGGGGAGGAAAATTTCAAAGAAGGAGAAACAGAAACACTCATAGGAAGGCAGAATTGCTTGTTTCTGCTTTGTTGTCTGTATTTGCTTCTTTCTTTTTGTTGCCTTCAGGTTTTGTGACTGCAAAAATATTCATGACTCCCATAAGAGTCAAAGCTATGCCAAGTATCACAGTTGCAACATCAATGCCGGACAATGTGGATACAGGGATAAAAATACAGATTACCCCGCCTGATATGAAAATAATTCTGAGAAACCATACACCGCTTTGGGATAATTTCGACATTCGCACACTCTCCTCATCCAAATAAACCGCAGCCGATTGCGCACCCAACAGCGACACTTGCCATCCATGTAGGCACGATACCAAGAATTTTGGATAATGTACCGGCTTTTGCTACAGCAGCGGCCAGCGAACCCAGACTTAAGCCGGACCCGCATATCCTGCCCATTAATCCGCCAGTTAATGGATCCGCACAATCCTTCCAACAACTCTCAAATTCTTCAGAGACCAACCCAGTAGGATCGACATGGTTTACAGGATTATTCAATACATATAAATACGGATGCAGGGCTTGGGGGGATTTGTGCAGATTCAGATAGGGCAGCAGCCAGCCGACATAGCCCTGAAGCCGGACCGGGGTCAGAATCGGGTCGCGGGAGAGGAATCGGCCGAGGGCGGGGGCGTAATAGCGGGCGCGGAGGAAAATCAGGTTGTCCGCCTCGGTAAATTGGCTTTCGCCCGTGAAGCCGTAGGGATTGTCGGCCGTCCCCGAAACTGCCCGCACATTGCCGAACCCGTCGTACATATAGGACACCATACCCTGCCCGGAGGCGTTCGTCAACTGCCGCACCGACCGTATTTGTCGTAGTGACAGTAGACACAACTCTCGCCTTTCTACGAAAAAACAACCTGATATCTGATGCAGTCACAGTAACAGCGGATATCTCATTCTAAGCCGTATCGTTTCACACTATTCATGAGAAGATAGATCAGATAGAGAGAGATGTTATTGTTTTATGTTCTCTTTTTTTTATAAACTTAATACGGATTCTATTTTTTGACCATGTACCTACTATTATTAATAGTGTTCCATAATATAAAATCATATAAATAAAAAATAACGATTCCAACAGACCATATCAAAAGAATTACATCTATCTTTCTCGAAATAACCATTCTTAAAGTTTGAGATTTTATTCTGTAAGCAACCGTTACAAACGTGCCGAGTTCCAGACAAAGAATACAGAATTTTGGTTATAGTCGAATATCAAGGCATTCCGATGATACTCTTTCGCCATCTTCCTTAAAAATATCTATGGAGAAATCTGAATAAAAAACCCATATTCCTCCATCGTGAATTTTTCCACATCCGGATACTCTTTTCTCTAATTGATCCTTTTTTATTACACGGCCCCAACAATCATATACAGACAAATTGTTCTTCTTATTATCAAAAACCCACAAATATTTTCCGCAGACTAAACTATCGTTTAAGCAACCCACCTCAATTTCTATGCCATCCCAAACCAGATATTTCGTATTGTTTTGTGTTCGTAGAAATATCAGATCGCCATTCGGCCACTTATCCAAGAGCCACAGAGCGGCCTCACTATCCTTGTACATCTCCGATATTTCTATCGATGAAGGTGTTACCTTATAAAGATTTTGGGTTGTTTTTACAGAATATTCTCTGTCGGCCTCTTTACAGGCCCCTTTGAACTCACCTTCTATTTCAAACAAATGAGATTTTTGGGTCACTAAATCCAAGTAAATACAAATGCTTTTAAGAATGTTATCATCAGACTGATATCCTGCTAAAAGGAGATCATTATCTTCTGGATTCCTCGTGCACGACAGATAAATGCAATTGGGGATTATCTCCAGTTCCTCCTTTTGGGCTGTGAAGGGTTCGTATAGGTTAATTCCCTTAAACGTTATCAAAACAACCCGGTTTATTTCAGCGGAATAGAACATAGAAACAACCGGAGCGGAAAAATCCATACACTGACTGTGCCCATTGATTGTCCAAAACAGTTTCACTGATACGGATATTTGTTTTTCCTCTTGATGATGAATTGATAAGAGGTTTCTCCCCAACACACAATAACCTGCAAAGTTTTTATTATTTTGAAAAAAGTCAGAAAGATACGACTTTCCTTAACTTGATTTCTTCCGATGAGATAACGATTTACTCTTTGTCTGGAAATGAATAACACAAGGGCAACAAGAAGGACTATGACAAGATATAACATCTTCATATCATCTGCCCCCCTCGTTTTATTTGTGGTATCAATTTCTTATAGAGACGCAATAGGAACATTGTTACGGTAATAAATATTATGAGTATATTTAAATGGCATTCATTTCCCCCTATTATACGTCCTCCACGTCCTGCCCCTTCTTTTAGCATATCCTTTATTATTTTCATATATTCGTTTGGGGTTAGATTTGGGTTCATCGCCACAAGTTCCCAACAACCTACCATACATGCGTCCAGTGCCTTAGAGGGAACTTTTCCAAATATTTTTGCGCATGCTCCGTAGCAGACAAAAACATCACACTCTGATGATAGTCCAGTGGGGTCTATCAGAATAACAGGATTATTTTGGACATAGACATAAGGATTCAGGGATTGAGGATGATAAAGTAAATTTGTATAAGGCAAAACCCAGCCTACAAAAGGTCCTATTTGCATGGGTGTAAAAATCGGATCCCTGCTGATAAACCGTCCAATACTCGGTTTGTAATACCTCGCCCGCAGGAACACCAAATCATCCGCTTCGCCTAATTGCTGCTCGCCCCTGAAGCCGTAGGGATTGTCGGCCGTCCCCGAAACCGCCCGCACATTGCCGAACCCGTCGTACATATAGGACACCATACCCTGCCCGGAGGCATTCGTCAACTGCCGTACCGACCCAAGCCCGTCGGCAGGAACAAACACATCCGCCCTGCCGCATCGAACCGGTCAAAATGCTCTGCATGCATCGCCGCACCCATGTTGGATAGACTCCGTCCCCGTCGGCTGCAAGGTGGGGGATAACTCTTACGTGAAG
>JBBFLK010000048.1 GCA_037479115.1 Anaerohalosphaeraceae bacterium
TTTTGCCCGGATGAATCCGCGGATTCAAATCGGCATGTGGTTCTGGTGGTGAGAAACAGAGGCACAAACAAAATCCTGAGCGTATAGATGAATTCAAACAGCTCCCAACATGCAAGGTTTTTACGGCTGTATGCGGGCATACAGACCAAGCTGTTTGCCTTTATTTTGTCTGTGGTTCACAACCGCAATGACGCCGAGGAACTGTTTCAGGAGACCAGCGTAATTTTGTGGGAACGGTTTGAAACGTATGATTCTGACAAATCGTTTGCCTCCTGGGCACTGGGTATCGCCCGCAATAAGGTTCTGGAGTACCTGCGTGCCAATAAGCGGTCTCGGAAACTGTTTTCGGATTCGGTGTACGAGCAGATTCTTCGGATCGCCGAAAGCGGCGAGGATGATATCAGCCAGCGGGTTTCCGCTTTAAAGACGTGTCTTCAGACGCTGAAAGAGATGGATCGTAAATTGATTTCTTTTCGTTTTCACGAGAATATTCCGGTCAAACTTCTTTCGCAGCATACGGGGCGTTCGGCGGATTCACTGTATAAGAGTTTGTCCCGAATCTTTCATTTTCTCAAGCTGTGCATTGAGCGCAAGCTTGCCGGAGAGGCTGTATGACGCAGAATCCGAAACAATCTTTCTCGACATATGAATTCCTTCTGCGGCTGCTCGAAGGCGATCTGAACGATGCAGGAGCGGCAAAGCTGGAGAAATGGTTTCAGCAGCCCGGTTCAGCGCGGTTTTATTGGGACTTTATCAAGACCTATACGGCCCTCAAAATTCATGAAGAGTCGCGTCTGGAGATGGAGGATTCTTCCGCCGGTTCAGACAGTCTGCTGAATGCGGAGCTGTGGAAAGCTCTGGCTCAGGATGAACAGACGGCGCCGGAGATCCCGATTTCGAAGGAAGTAATGAAAGAGAAAGCTCCTCCGGTCAATCGAGCTCCGCAAGCGCGTCCGCGGGTGAGCAAGCTGTCCATTTATACGCTGATTCTTTCCACCGCGGCGATTTTGATGGTTGTCGTCTATGCTCATCTGGTCACCTTCCGCAGGGGGGTGGAGGTGGCAACCCTGGAGGACAGCATCCAGGCCAAATGGGGGGAATCGGACGGGATGCTGAAGGCCGGAACGCGTCTGACGACCCGCAGAAGCCATTACCTGCGTGGAGGGGTCGCCAGTCTGAAGTTTGACAACAATGCAGTTGTAACGGTGGAAGGGCCGGCGGAATTTGAGCTTGTTTCCGAAGACCGGATTCGAATGCAGTACGGCCGTCTTTACTGCATTGTGCCGCAGGAGGCGCTTGGGTTCTCTGTGGTGACGCCCACGGTCATGGTGGTGGATTTGGGAACCGAGTTCGGCGTCCAGGCGGATTTCAACGGGACGACGGAGCTCCATGTGAGTCGGGGGCTGACGCGGCTTTTGTCCGGTGATAAACAGCGGAAAGTCAGTGTAGAGGCCAGAGAAGGAATGGGGTGGCGGGTATGCGGGCTGAGCTCTGAAGTCCTGCAGATCCCGATGGCTGAGTCGCTGTTTGTTCGGCGGATTAATTCGAAAGCGAATGTCGTCTGGCGGGGGCAAAAGTCCCTCAGTCTGGCCGATATTGTCGGCGGCGGCAACGGCTGGGGAACCGGGGTTCCGGAAACAGCCATCGACCCGCGTTCCGGCAAACGGGGCGGATACCGTGCGGAAGACCGGGAAGGAACTCGCGAATACCGTGTCCTGGCCGCAGAACGCTATATCGACGGAGTTTTTGTGCCCGAAGGCAGCCGGCCGCAGGTGGTCAGCAGTCAGGGGCATATTTTCCAGGAATGCCCGCCGACGAACAACATCTTCTTTGTGGAAATCGTCAACGGTTCAGCCCGAGAGGCAGCGGCGGCGATTCGCGGCGAGGCCACCTGCCGAATCGGCGAACGGGAATTCGGAACCGCGGATTACCCGGCCATTTTCATGCATGCTAATCTGGGCATTACGTTCGATTTAAATGCCATTCGTCGAGATTTGCCGACGGGATTTCGTTTCACCCACTTTGCGGCGGATGCCGGTTTGTCCTCGGATATTGACCGGACCCCCAATGCGGAGGTTTGGGTGCTGGTTGATGGACAAGTGCAGTTCAGGACGCGGCTGACGGACAAAGCCCAGGTGGTTCCGATTCGGGTTGCCCTTAAGGAAACGGAACGGTTTTTGACGCTGGTGACGACCGACGGACAGGATGTGGACCATCCGGACCAGCCGGGAGCACGAGCGTCCGATTCGGACTGGTGTGTGTTCGGTCATCCTCGACTGGAACTGTGATGTTGTTCCGAGAACAGAAGGAAATAGGAGTGTGAAGTGTGTGCTGTGAGGGATTTTGAGAAGTAAACTGGTATGAACTTTTTGTGGAGGAAAGAAGCGATGAAAAGCAGGATTTTTATGGTATTGGGCATTTTGTGTGTGGCGACGATGTCAGTGCAGGCATCGACAGTTGCGTACTGGCGGTTTGAGGAAGGCCCGGACCGGGCTCAGGTTTCACACGGCGGGATGCCGGACGGCGTATTTTATGAAGGAACGGCTGACAGCTCCGGCAACGGCTATGGTCTTTCTGTGTGGACGGAAGGGTGGGCTGGATACGAATATCGCAGCGATGTGGGGATTTCCTACATTCCTCTGACGGGCCAGCCGAATCAGTTTGCCGTCAAGAACACCGGCGGATATCCCACGCTGTTTACCAGTCCGGATGCCGAGATACGAACCATTACCCCTTCGGCTTTTACCATTGAGGCGACCTTTAAGCTGGAAAACGGCGGCTGGCGGACGATTGTAGGACGCGACAGCCGCGGGGCATATGCAGGAAATCCTGACCTGGCGGCCCTGTATTTCCAGGCAACTCCCGGCAACCGGCTGGCGATTAAGTTCTGCGATGTGTCCGGCTATTGGCATGAAGCGGTGTCTGCCGAGAACGTTTTTACCGGTTTTGACTGGGGGACAAATCCGGACGGCATCGGGGTTCCGTGGTACAGCATGGCAGCGGTGAGCGACGGTTCGACGCTTTCTCTGTATCTGCTTCAGATTGGGGCCGGCACCGGCTGGCAGCTGATTGCTCAGACGGATATTTCCGCCAGCGGAAGTCCGAATACAGCCCTGACGATGGGACAGGGCAGCGGAAATGACTGGATTGCCGGCACGTGGACAGTCGGCCGCGGGATGTATGCCGGTGGTCATACGGACCGGGCGTACGGGTTCCTGGATGAGGTTCGCATTTCGGATACGGCTCTGTCGGTCAGCGAGTTTCTGATTCCGGAACCGGCCAGCATTGTTTTGGTAGGGTTGGGTGCACTGGGGCTGCTTCGCCGCAGCAAGTAAAGGAAAACGGTTTTTTGCAGGAGACAGATATGAAAAAAGTATGTATAGCAGCAGCGGTGTTGTGTCTGGTCAGCATGCCTGTTCTGGCCAACACGGTTGCTTATTGGCGGTTTGAAGGCGGAACGGCGGGGTCTTGTGTGACTCACACAGGTTCGAATGGGGTTTATTATCCGGACATTCCGGATGTGTCGGGTAACGGCAATCATCTGTGTGTTTGGCAGACTTGCGGGGGCGGCGGATATATCTACCGCTCCGAAGTGGGCACGCCGAAGCTCCGCCTGACCGGAGAGGCGAATCTGCTGAGCGTGAAGAACTCCGGCGGCGGGCCGGCCATGTGGTGTTCGGCCCCGGGGCTCCAGTATATGACGCCCGCCCAGTTTACGATCGAGGCCATTTTCAAGCTGGAAAACGGCGGCTATCGGACGATTGTGGGGCGGGACAGTTATGGAACGAATACAGCTGGACCTACCACAAACAGCGCCTTGGCGGCTCTTTATCTGCAGGCGATTCCGAATAACGGGCTGGCGATTAAGTTCTGTGACGTGTCCGGCTACTGGCATGAGGCCGTTTCAGAAACGAATATTTTTACAGGGTTTAACTGGAGCTCCAATCCGGATGGAGTCGGGGTTCCGTGGTATGCGATTGCCGCTGTCAGTGACGGCAAGACCCTGTCGCTGTATTTGATGGAGCTGGGCGTTGACACGGAATATCGGCTGATTGCCCAGACGGATCTGACGGCCAGCGGGAGCCCGAATACGGCCCTGACGGCCGGCGCCGGCGATGGAAGCGACTGGGATGCGGGCGACTGGTCGGTCGGCCGCGGACTGTATAACGGCGGCCATACGGACCGCGCCTACGGCTATATTGATGAAGTGCGGATTTCCGATTCGGCTCTGACTCCGGCTTCCTTCCTGATGGGCTCCAGCGCCTATTCGCCGTCGGTGCAGCTCCAGCCGGATTTGGTGCATAACAATGTCCAGGCAACCCTTCAGTGGAAGGCCCCGCGGGACCCGGACCTGAATTCTCCGTATCTGGTCAACCCGGCGGTGGTGGACCAGTATGTGTTTGTCCGGAATGCGGCCTCTGCGGATCCGAACCTGTATTATGTCGGTGCAACCGGCGTGGACCCGGGGAATACACCGGAGTCTTCTTATCAGATGACCTGGGATTTTGATGCGGTCTATCAGTGGGCGATTGTGGCTGCACTGGAAGGTTTCGAGCAGTCATTTACGGTTGGGCAGAGTACGCTGCTGAATGTGGACCCGAACAATCCGGTCAGTGAGATTTGGACGTTTGAGTCGCTGTACTCTTCGCCGGTAGTTACAAAGGACCCCGCAGGCGTGACGGTGGATGCGGGCGGAACCGCTGTGTTTGAAGTCGAAGCATTCAGCGTCAGTCCGGCCGTTTATCGGTGGTACAAGTCTACGGACAAGTCGAATGCGACGCCTGCGGATGATGTCCAGGTGGGCGCCGGCAGTCCGATGCTGACGATTTCCAACGTGTCTGTTGCGGACGAAGGATTCTATTACCGTTTCCATTAAATAAGTTTTAGTTTTGTTGAGTTTGTTTATTGCGATACCT
>JBBFLK010000049.1 GCA_037479115.1 Anaerohalosphaeraceae bacterium
TCACGGGCGAAAGCCAATTTACCGAGGCGGACAACCTGATTTTCCTCCGCGCCCGATATTATGACCCGGACGCCGGCCGGTTCCTCCAGCCCGACCCGCTGGGCCTTGACCCGGCCGGCGGAGGCGTCAACCCCTTCGCCCCGACAAGTCAGTACTCCGACGGAATGAATGCATATGAATATGTGAAAAACAATCCGGTAAACAACGTTGACCCCTCCGGCCTAATGCCTTTCACTGAATGCTATGTAAAGTGTTTTACCGTGGGAACTTTCTGGTGCTATCGATTTTCCGGTCCCGCCCATGATAAGTGTATTGTTGGAGTGGGGCTTACCTGTGCAGGGATTTGTGCCTGGCCTCTCTTGCCGACATTTCAGTGTCCTTCGCCTGAACCGCCTCCGCCCATTTTCCTGCCCGGTGATCACTTTGGCCGTTCTGTAATCGATACTTTTTGGACATCCTTGCCAAGAAATTAAATGATTCGAGTTTTAGCCATTCTTTTTGTCATTTTTGCGCTGCTGTGCGGGGCTTATGAGATTGTTCGTCTGTGGCCCGCGGAAAAAATCCGTGTTCTTTGGGTTGAGATTCCGATTCTTGCATTTCTTATGATTGTTCTGGTTCAAATGCTGTGCCGAAAAAGAAATCCTCATAACAAAAAATAGCAATCCCTGAAGGAGGAAACAGATGGATTTTTCCGCATCCAGGAGTTTTTTCAGACGGTTTTTGCGGTTCTTTTCCGCATCCGGAAAGGGGTCGTTCAGAGACAAATTGAACAGAATCATGCAACGAGAGGATGAGGATGTAAAGACCGTCCTGGACGTTGTATCGGCTGACGGGAACGGTTTTAGAAAAAATTCGTGAGTATCCTTATCGTTCGGTTTCTGTTGTCGGCGCCTGGCCGGACGGCCGAATCATCCTGCTGTATCAAGAGCAGGATGGAACCTGGTGCATTTTGTGGGACAATACCACCGTTTTGTTCGGCAGAGAACCGATCGATATCCTGTTAATAGACAGCGGTTTGTGGGTGCGGGAGAAGAATCTTCTAAAACAATACATGCCGGACGGGATATGCAGGAAAGAATATCTGCTGAAAGAAGAGACAGATTCATTCGGCAGTCTTGACCGGGAGGATATCTGGGTTTGGTATCGAGACAATACCATAGTGATTTACAACCAAGACGGTATTCAGTCAGAAATCCATCTGGCTCGTCCGGATGCATCGGGAAAACAATGACGAATGAAAGATTATCAGGACATCATCAAACGAGTCCGACGGATTCCTCTTCTGCTGAAGGAAGAACTGTTTGGCTCTGTTCCGGACAGCCGGATATTTGAACAGTTTCTTGCCTTGGCGGAAAAAGACTATGTTTTCGAGGAGCTGCTTGACTATATCCGTCGTGATTTTCCGAGGTGGCTGTCTTGTCAAGAACCCTGCAACCTGACAGATGAGGAGAAAGAGATTCTCTGCGCCCTTGCGTTTGAAGTCATCGCTATTTTTGATAAAAATCCGAACATCGCCGTCCTGGTTTGTATGATGTTTTGCTGCTGGCATGAACCGGAGGATGACGTTCACAAATCATTCAATCTCGATTCCGCTTTAGGCGTCCTTCACAAGTTCTGCTTTCTGAATCCGTCCCCCCGAGCTCTGAATCTCCTGCATGAAGCGGCTTTTTCTTTCGCACTGTATTACAAAGGTGTACCCTTTTTTGCATCGGTGCTGGTGTACCTGTGCACGTGTGATATTCTTCAGAAAAAGCCGGACTATGAACGGATTTTGCAGCATCAGCTGGAATGGAACCGAAAGAGTGCACAAGAGCTTTCCGATGCGATGAACTGGGAGATGAATTATCTCCGAGATATGTTTTTTCTGAAATCCTCTGCTTTAAAAAAGAGTCTGAGCCTATTGGAGCATTTCCGGAACTATTTGATGAAAACCGCAAGCACAGAAAAGAAAAAGACTCCATGAACCAATACTTTTGTCCCGTCAGATGCCACGTATGAAAGCCGAATACTGGAAGATTGCAAGGCATATCGGAATTGCCATCAAATATTTTGCTCTCGGGATCATCGCAGGGCTGTATGTTTCGGATTCCGGTTTTCGCTACCCGTATTTGGTGATAGCAGCCCTGCTGCTTATCGGCGAAATTGTAAGAATAGGGGCCCAGCACAAGCTGGAAAAGCCGGCTGAAATCGACAAAATGGGCAAAAAGGGGTAGGCGGCCTCGGCCGTCCCGCCGACCGTGCCCAGCGTGTGTAAGGGAGCTTGGGCACCATCCCCACGGACATCCTGTAAAATGGCGTGTGGTGCTTTAGGAGCAACTTGGATTGGAGGATGTAGTTCTTTAACAGGTGGACAGATGTGGGCTTGTCGTATATTGGGTGGAGCAGCAACAGCAGCTTGTATGGCAGCATGTGATAATAACCTGCCTGCAGTATATTAACAAAGCACAAATGATGATCTGGTATGCAGATTAGAGACTTGTTTTATTTGCTGCTTTGTTTTGCTGGTCTTTTGATTACTCCTGTTTTTTTTTCAAAAAATAAGTCCCCTGCTAGGACAAATGAGCAGTAAATCCAAGACTGTTTCACGAATCGGATATTTGGGGGTCTTATTATCTGTTCCTTCTTTAATGGCTTTGTTGGCCCCCGGCATTCAATGGTCAGACTCGCCCTACATCCTTCTTACACTGTGTTTATTGGGAGTCTTATGGACGGCTGAAAAGAAAAATAGCCAGACAAAAACTCACTATTGGAACCAAATAGCAATCTCAGGTATCGAATTGAGTTTCGTTTACGGAATTATGGTATTGTGGCTGATTTTTTATAAAGGGACTTCAGGAGTTTGGCTGTTACAAAGATGGCCATTCGCCGGCAGTCTATTCGTACCTTTGATGTTGTCCGTTTTGCTTGGTGGAGGATTGGGATTGTATGAGAGTCAAAAGCAGGAAGTAAAATCAACTCTAACGAAGATTTTAGGATATCTATGGGGAATTTCTTTGTTTCTTTGTGCCTTTTTTGAGGAAAAGGTGCTGCACTCTCTGCTTTCAATAACCTTCTGTCGATTGTTGATTGTCTGGATAATAATCCCTACGGTATTTCTGATTATACTGAACCTATGGGTATGGCTAATCGCAATCAAGGGGTTTAGAAAAGTATCTGGTCTCGGCCTATAAGAAGGCCCTCGGCCGAACGACCGACTATCGGTATGACGGCGACGGCAATCGGGTCAGGAAGGTACAGAATGGCCTCCAGACAAGAT
>JBBFLK010000050.1 GCA_037479115.1 Anaerohalosphaeraceae bacterium
TGTTTACCGATATTCTGCCTGCCTGTCCTCCGCCGCCCTGCCCGCCGTGTCATGCCTGGGTTCCGCCGAACTGTGTGTACCAATGTGCATCAAGCCGCTGTGAAGAATGCACATCCGGTTCCTGCAGGGTCTGCGGCGGCCGAGCGAAAGAGGTCTGCTGTGGGACAAACATTCCCGGCTATCGGGAATGCTGTCGGGAAGAGAATTGCTATCGATGCAAAGATGATCGATGTCAATACTCCTGCAAATCTGAGCTTTGTCAGGAATGTGTGAATAATCAATGCTTAAAGTGCGGCGGCCGCCAGTATGAAGATTGCTGCGACGGTTTCTGTTATGATTCGACGTCATATGAATGCTGCAATCAAGGAAATGGGCATATTTGTCCAAAAGGTCAACAGTGCTGCGGAAACACCTGTTGTGATCCGAATCCGCCTGTATGCAAGATATGTAATGGGGCAGGAAGCTGCACTTTCAAATGCGATGACAGCCATAATCCGATTGTTTATGGAACGTTTGAAGGCCAAACGAAATCAGTAATAGAACCATTTATAAAGAAACTTGAGGAAACAATCGAAAGCATCAAGGCAGTGGATATTGATGCGGATATCAGTTTTAATTTTGTAGGAGAACTGAGTTATCAAGAAAAATGCTGCAGTCCCTGTGACGATGCTTCTACTCCCACCATTTGGGGCGGCGGTGGGCTTGAGTTGGGCATAGAGATAGAGTGGGATATTTCAAATTTTCCGGATGTTCAGATTGATAAAGAATTTTTTGGGAAGGGCTCAGTTCAAGGGATTCTTGAGTTTGACCTTGAGCCTGTAGCTACCGCATCAGGAAGCGGCGGTGTCGAAGGCATTTTTATTGGGTGTGATGCCCCATGCTGGAACGCTTACGGCGGGATTTCAGTATCCTTAGGCGGGCAACTTGAAGCGGAAGCGGAATTGAGGGTTGAGACCAGAACCGGATGGGAATGGTTTGATGGATTGATGACGTTTTCTGTGGAGGCAGAAGGTGCCGTGGGTATCAGCGTAGGCGCCAGCGCTGGAGGGCTCTATTACGCAAGCGCTGCAGGGAATTGTGAACAAAGCGGTTCAGGTTTTGAAATGGGATGCTTAAGCTTAGGCGAAGGAACATTTGCAGGAGAAGTCGGATTTGACATAAAAGGAAACACATATTCTATAGGTTTTGAAGTCTCATTATGGGATGGATGGGATAATGGAAAATGCGGATAACGACTGTATGAGTATGGGAGGTTTTCAATGAGGAATCGTTCTTTCTGCTTGAAATGGATAGGCTCGGCAGTCTTTTTCCTCTTTTCTTGGGGAATGTCGGAGGGAGCACGGATCGTCACCTGGGGCGGTGACTTATTGGGTACAATCGGGAATGTTCCCAAAGACGATGATTTTGTCAACGTCGAAGCAGGCGGTACATTCGGTATGGCTCTGAAATCAGACGGCCGGATTGTCGTCTGGGGGCATAATGATGCAAATGAAGTATCCGGAGCCCCTGCCGGCGGCGGTTTTGTAAAAATCGCAGCAGGGGCCAGCCATGGACTGGCCTTGAAAGCCGACGGCCGGATTGCCGCATGGGGTTATGACGAGTACAGACAAGTATCCGATACCCCTAAAGAATCCGGCTTTACAGCGGTTGCCGCAGGCCTCTACCATAGTCTGGCTCTGAAATCAGATGGGAGTTTACGTTCCTGGGGACGGGATCACTGCAGGCAGGTCTCTCAAACTCCCTCCGGGAACAACTTTATCGCAATCGCAGCGGGATACAATCACAGTTTGGCGCTGCGTTCTGACGGAACGATTGTCTCCTGGGGAGATGATACCTATGGTCAGGTGTCGAAAACACCCACAGGAAATAACTTTATTGCAATAGCCGCCGGTGCTCGGCACAGTCTGGCCCTCAAGGCAGACGGCACGCTTGTTTCCTGGGGATGGGACCAGGATGGGCAGGTCTCTCAGACTCCCTCGGCGAACAATTTCGTGTCTGTCCTGGATGGAGGGGAACATTGCAGTATGGTGCTGACTCGGGATGGGAAAATCGTCGGCTGGGGAAAGGATTATTGGGGGACACTCAGCAAATTATCAAAATTGAATAATCAATACAGTTTTATCGATGTCTCCGTAGGGGCCGGCGTGGCGTATGCGCTGGTTCAGTAGAAACAGAATCCTTTTGCAGAGAGGTTTTTATGCTTTCAAAACGACTCTCTTGGGAACCGGCGTGTTTTGCTCTGTGTATCATTTCAGGGCAAATTTGTTTAGCAGGCCGAATTATTGCCTGGGGAAATAATGAATACGGACAGGTTTCCGGGAATCCGGCCGGGAGCAATTATATACAGATTCAAGCAGGAGAAAACCACGCCGTTGCTCTGAATGCACAAGGAAATATTATTTGCTGGGGTGATGATCGTCAGCATCAAGTTTCAGGGGCTCCGAAGACAGCTGGTTTTGTAGCCGTAGCGGCCGGCGGGAATACCAGCATGGCCTTACACTCGAGAGGGGAAATCGTGGTGTGGGGAGCGGATAACAAAAAACAGGTTACCGACGCCCCGACAGAACCGAACTTCGTTGCAATCGCCTGCGGATACCAGCATTGTCTGGCACTTACGCGCAACGGGGAAATCGTGTCCTGGGGAGATGACCGATACGGACAAGTAAGTCAGACCCCCAAAGGCGGCGACTTTATAAAAATTGCAGCAGGGAAGTTTCATAGTCTGGCTCTGACCAAAACCGGAACGATTGTCTGCTGGGGGAATGATTTCGGAAACGCGGTTACGAACGCACCAACTTCCGGGGCTTTTCTGGCCGTCGCAGGCGGCAATTCGTTCAGCGCGGCCTTGAGAAATGATGGAAGGATCATCACCTGGGGATTTGACGGCAGTCAGCAGGTCAGCGATGTTCCATTGGAAACCAATTTTACGGGACAAATTGCCTGCGGAGAAAAAACGGCGATGGGTATCACAACGGCCGGCAAAATTGTTGGTTGGGGGCAGAATACCTCGGATATTTTGAGTGTGCTGTCGGTTCTGAATAACGCCGAGCGATTTACCAATATCGCCCTTAGCGCTAAAACGGCTTATGCTCTTGCTGAATAAACTGTTCAGGAAGAAAGAAGAGGCCAGACGGTGTTTGAGCGGTATCCGGACGATCGGGGGGCGTTGTATGCGGCGATGCGGCTGGGGGAGATGAACCTGGCCCGCGGTCGG
>JBBFLK010000051.1:0-617 GCA_037479115.1 Anaerohalosphaeraceae bacterium
GTCTGGACCGGGGGATTTCGTGGTTTGATGCGGCGGACCTGTACGGCAGCCATTCCTATCTGGCCGAAGCCCTCCGGGGGGTTCCGCGAGACCGGTATGTTCTGGTTTCCAAAATCTGGCTTCGACCCAGAGGACTTCCGGAAGGACTGCCGACGGATACGGAGCAGGTTGTGCATCGATTTTTGCAGGAGCTTCGAACGGACTATATCGATTTGCTTCTGCTTCATTGCCTGGTGGAACCGGACTGGTCGTCGCGGTATGAAAAGGAAATGGAGGTGCTGACGCGTCTGAAGGAGAAAGGTCTTTTGCGGGCACACGGTGTTTCCTGTCATTCGCTGCCGGCTTTGTCCGCCGCCGCCTCGCATCCGTGGGTGGAGTCGATTCACGCCCGCATCAATCCGTTCGGTGTCCAGATGGACGGCTCGCCGGAAGCGGTTGTCCCGGTTCTTCGGCAGGCACACGAAAACGGCAAAGGGCTGATTGGGATGAAGCTGATCGGCGAAGGGGCTTTCCGCAACAGCCCCGAAAAACGCGCCGAAAGCATCGATTTTGTGTTCAATCTGGGCTGTGTGGATGCCGTCACCATCGGCTTTGAATCCCCCGAAGAAGAAGCCGAC
>JBBFLK010000051.1:627-2257 GCA_037479115.1 Anaerohalosphaeraceae bacterium
TTCGGTATGAACAAAAAAACACACTCCGGCCGCGTGAAGCCGGAGTGTGTGGTTGGGGTTTACCGCTCTGCAATCCAAATCAATTGCAGGCGGATTGTGGATAACGCTGACATTCAAGCCATTGAGCCGCGAACAAGGCGAAATCGGCCAAATCCACCTGGCAGTCGCCGTTCAAATCAAACGCCGTCAGCGGGTCTTCCTCGTCTTCCATACACACGAACTTGCTCGGTTCAAAATCCACATACAGCTGGGCGATTTGAACCGGTGTCAGAGGATAACTGTAAATCCGCACGTCGTCAATAGCCCCGTCAATCGATTGTTCCGTGGCCCGTCCGCCGATGGAAAGCGGGGCCGCCGCCAGCGGAGCACCCGAAATGTCCAGGACAATCGTCTCGTTGTTGTCGCCGTCAGTGTAAATGGTGTACGAGGTAGTCTGCGGGTCATAAACGGCTGTAATCATATGCCATTGTCCGTCATCCAGAGCAATGTTCGGATTGCCGTCCGCCCAGAAGGCCGGGTCGTTGTTCGAATCGAAGAAGAAGACCGCCTGATTGCGCCAGGCCTTGTCCACGCCGAACAGCCAGCCCGCCGTGCCTGCATCCAGCTTGGAAACCGGAAGCCGCCAGCCGACTGCACTGTTTTCTTTGTACCAGAAACTGATGGTAAAGCCGAGCGGATAGAAATTGAAGAATTCAGGAGTTTCAATTTCCACATAATCCGCCGTGTTGGCAAAGATGATTGCATTGCCGTTGATGCCGGCTCCATAGGTGTCAAGGCCGGTTCCGCCGCCGGCCATCGTTCCGTGATGCGCCGGAGCGCCGGGCACACTGGCCGAGACCGAATCCAGCAGACTGCCGTCAAACTTCCAGTGCCCCATCAGCCGTTTTGTCCACACCCAGGCCGCCTTCGAAGGAGCCGACGGGGTCAGGCCGTTATAGGCAATGCAGTAATATTGTCCTTCGTGGGCGACGGTGGGGGCCGTAATGGTCAGCGTGTTGGTTGTTGTGCCCGAATAAACGCTGTTGTCTGTCAGCGGAATATCCGGAGTGCCCACCTTAAACCACTGATACGTATTGGCGACGTCGTTGGCGACAATGGAAAGGACCGCATTCGGTGAAGCGACCGTATTCACAGGGTCAACCAGAATCAGAGGCGTCGCCCCCTTGGCGGTAAACGACCAAATCGGCCCTAAAATGTTATTAGGATCACCTGCCGGATACGCATTTCCTGTGCCGTTGTCCAGCCCTTCTTCGATGCTCCAGTAATACATGCGTCCTTCCGCCAGCGTAATCGTGTAAGAAACATCCGGGTTGTTCCAATCTGTGTGGGGAACTTGTCCCACATAGCTGAGAGACGTTTCGCTTTCGCCCACCCAGATATAGTGCGTCCGAATCTTCGGATTCACCGGATAAACGTCGTTGGGGTCAACGCCCGCCTTCCAGTTCAGCTGCACCTGCGTCTGGGTCGGATTAATCAGCGTTCCGACGGACCCGTCCACATTCTGCGGCAGGGGATTGGGGTCCCGGGCGCAAAGCGGCGGAATCGCCGTCAGAATCATTCCGCCCGGAATTGTTTGCGTATCAACGACAATCGTCCCGCCTCCGCGGCTGCCCGGTGTGGTTCCATAGGC
>JBBFLK010000052.1 GCA_037479115.1 Anaerohalosphaeraceae bacterium
GGGGTTGACTGCTGCAACGGCGGCTGCTGCAATCAGGAAAACCGCCGATGCTGCGCAGGCAAAACATGTTATAATCCCGATACCCATCAATGCTGTGACGATGGTATAATCAACAGCGGCGTGGGAACTGTCTGCAAAAAATCATGCTGCGACAAATGGGAGTGTGAATATTGCCTTACCCTGGTTGGAATTGATCCTCCAATAATAACTTATACTTGCGCATCATGCCTCCGGAAAGCATCCTATGCCCGGCTGCAGGAGTGCAACCGCGTGCCTGACCCTGATTTTGTGCCCACCCCGAACGGCTGTGGTCCGGAGGGAGGATTTCCGCCTGTTCCCGAGAATCCATCGGGATGCGAAGGGGCAAGTTTTTCTCCGGCTTGTGATATGCATGATCTGTGCTGGGGGACGTGCGGCAGCGATAAAGCTCAGTGCGACTTTCAGTTCTTGATTGCAATGTATGATATCTGTTTAGATTCAAGTTGTCCATATTTATGCTCACAATTTGCTTATCTTTATTATGGAGCCGTAAGCACCTACGGGGATTCCAACTATCAATCCGCTCAGGAAGCGGCATGTGCGTGTTGCGACTGTTATTATTGAAAATTTACGGATTAGGAGGTTCTTATGTCAAGTTTATTGAAGTCTTGCTTTTTGTCTCTTCTGATTCTGACCGCATCTAAATGCATGGCGGCAAATACTTGGGAAATCGATTTATTGCCGGATCCGAATAGCAATTCCGCTCCGCTGGCTTCCTGTGTGGACGAAAAGAATGGTCGAATTATTGTCATGACGAAGTCAGGCCCCAGAGGGGCTTTTCTTCATAAGGAGGGAGATTGCAGTTTATGGGAAATCGGAACAGACGGGCAGATTTTGAATCGAATCCGGCTGAGGGACAAAAGCGGCAATGGAATTCGTACAAGTGCCACGGCAGCCGGTCCGGGCTGTGCAATGGCCGCAGATTCCATGGGCAACCTTCTTGTAGCCGGTGTGTTTGTTGAACAGAAAAAAGACCGTTTTCTCAGCATCCTCTCAACAACGAGCGGTGTTCCTGCTGATCCGAACAGAACCCTATCGTTAGGAGATCGAATCGACGGTTTCTCTGTTGTAAAAATATTATCTTGTCCCGATAATTCATTTGTCCTAATCGGCAGTCAAGAAGAGAATGGAGTTTATCTGCGAATTGATAACCAGGGACGAATAGTCCGAAAGCAAACATTTGATATTGGGAAGAGAGAATTTTTTTCCGGTGCTGTTTATCTGCCGGCCAGCGGCGGCATAGTCATATCTGGATTTTCGATTGGCGACGTTTCAAAAGATCCAAACATAGGCAATTTTGTTTTAATCTATGATCCCAACGACAAACTGATTCACAAAGATACCTTTATCGGAGATTGTCCGGAAATGTTACTGTCTTTGCCCAAAGTATGTTGTCCGGATATGGGGCATTTAATCGTTGTATTTTACCACAAAAACAAGGAAGATAACAAGGCGGGGCTGCGAGCAAGATGTTATACACACACTCTGAAATTGCTTTGGGAGAAAGACTTGAGCTCAACTGATCAAATATATTTTCATTTCGACCTGACTCCAAACCGGTCCAATGGTTTTTCTGTTGCTGTCCTTTCGTTAAAGGGAGTGTTTTTTTCTTCATATGATGAAAAAGGGAGCAGAATTTATGGTAGGGAATACAACGGGATGACGGGATTTTTTGGTTTTAATCTGATGCGTGTTCACGACGCTGTTATCGCCGTGTTTGAAGAAGGAGGCCCGGGAAGGATAGAGGATGTTTTAATTAAAACAAAGGCGGTTCGTTTTGAATAATTTTTTACTGATGGATTCGAAGAACCAGGGGGCGTTGTATGCGGCGATGCGGCTGGGGGAGATGAACCTGGCCCGCGGTCGG